>JACXUN010000265.1 GCA_014763905.1 Campylobacterales bacterium | reverse complement strand
AGAATGGCTTCATCCGAAAAAGTTTGAACATAACGGTTATACCCAAAAAGCAGATCAAAGATATCTCCCATCAAAAAGAGTTGAGGGGTTTGACGTTCACCGGAATCGAGTTGTCGGAGGATTTGTAGAAATTCATCCCCATGATGGGGATAGTGGGCATCAGCAATAAAGAGGGCTTCCTCTTTGATGCTTACGATTGGCATTCGCTGCAGAGTCCGTAGAGATTGATTTGAACTCTATTGAGTTTAAAATTCTCTAATACTAAGGTCTGTTCAGTTTGTGCTGTTAAATGTTGATCTTGAATCATGCCGCAAGATTGACAGATCAAGTGAATATGATCGTTCTTTTTTAGTTCATATTTGGACTTCTCACCATTCATCGGTACTTCAATAATGACATTGTGCTGTTGCATCAGGATAATATTTTTATAAATCGTTGCAAGCGAAAGGGTGGGATGCTGCTCTTTGACCGATTCATAGATATCATCGATACTGATATGCCCCACCTCCTCAATGACTTTGAGGATACTGGTACGTTGAATGGTGGCTTTGAGATCATTGGACTTTAACAGGGTAATATAATCGGTCATAGTAAAGCCTCCTTCATAGTTTATTTTAATGCATAAGGGAACTCAATTAGTATTGAACTCTCGTATGCATTCCCACGTGGAATGTGGGAACGAGAAGATATTAAGATATTATAGCTCTTGAGCATGTTTTGCAAGGTAGTCAGCAACACCGGCAGTGTCGGCTTTCATACCTTCATCACCTTTGTTCCATCCTGCCGGACATACTTCACCATGCTCATTGGTAAAGATCATGGTATCAACCATTCGGATCATCTCATCGATATTTCGTCCAAGTGGAAGGTCATTGACAACCGCATGTCTGACTGTTCCATCTGCATCGATAAGGAATGAACCTCTAAGTGCTACCGACTCGTTAAGAAGTACATCATAGTCTCTAGCGATTTGCTTATTCAGGTCAGCTACAAGCGGATATCTAACTTGTCCGATACCACCTTGGTTTACCGGAGTATTTTTCCATGCAAGGTGAGAGAATTGAGAGTCGATGGAAACACCGATAACATTTACACCACGACTAGTAAACTCTTCAAGTCTGTGGTCAAATGCAATAATTTCTGATGGACATACGAATGTAAAATCAAGTGGATAGAAGAAAAGTACAGCACCTTTCTCTCCTAGGTTGCTCATCAAGTTAAAGTCTTCTACGATTTGGTTGTTACCGAGTACGGCAGTTGCGGTAAAGTCTGGAGCTTTATTGGTTACGATCATTTGTCTAGTCCTTTTTTAATAATAATTTTTATCAACAAGTAAATAGTATCATAATAAAAATTAAAAATAAGATAAATTTACTCTTTTTCTTCATTCTTTTCTGCGATACTCAATTGAATCGGTTCTTGGGTATTGGTTCCGATATAGGGAGCAGAGGCTTCAATCAGCAGCGGAATGATTCTATTTAGGTTGTCAGACTCTCCTACACTGGATACTTCAACTCGCCATAACTCTTTCTCTGTTTGGTCTTTGGCAGAGATAACGACATAACGGTTGTAGAGAATATAGTGCCGCTCATAAGTTCGATAGCTGGTATAGCCGGCATTATACCAAAATGGGTGGTAATAAGGACGATAGTAACCGTATGGATAACCCCATGAAACACCGAAATGTACATCCGGTTCATGATAGACTCGGCGTTCTTCCTGAGCCTTTTCAATGCCATAATCAAAATAGATGATTTGTTCCGCTAGATTGGGATGTGAACTGGGTGTATAGCCTTTGGCATTGAGTACTTCAACCAAGTGCTGCTTTTGTCGTTGAAACGGCAAACTGTTCTCATCAGTATTTTTACCTAAAGCTTTGATAGTATAGGTGGTGGGTACGATATCGGCATGGGTGTAGGTCATGGCATCGACACTGACATGGTATTGATTGATAGCCGGTGTACACCCGGTATACACAATCAGTAAACCTAAGAGAGTCAAAAATGAGAGATATTTTTTCATGGATGTCCTTTTT
>JACXUN010000048.1 GCA_014763905.1 Campylobacterales bacterium | reverse complement strand
GGACAGGAGCAACGATCTTATGAAAAGAAAAACTATCTTCTGCTTCCTCTTCTTTTGTTTTTTCAGACTCTTTTTTTGTTTCTTGAATTTTTGTCTGATCTTCAGGTTGTATAGGTGCTTGTGTAATGGTACTTGCCGTGTATGACACTTTGTACTTAAATTGAGCGTAGTAACCGATGTTTACGATGGTGATGAGTAAAAAGAGCATCATAACCAAGATTACAGACGCAAAGATATCCACAAATGGTGGCCATGGATTGAACTCTTCAGGACATCTTTTTGCCATTTATGCGCCTACTTAAAAAGCTTAGAGAAAAATCCTGACGATTTTTCAGCATTTCGAAGATCTACGTTGACACGCTCTTTTGCGGCGATTACTTTGAGTGTTGCATTGTTCTCATTTGAACTACCGACAATCTGCTTGAGCAGTTCGTTTTGTTTGAGGAGTTCCTCTTGATAGATTTTTTGTTGTTCGATCTCTTGAGTGATTTGCTGTTCGAATTTTTCCAAGAGAGCTTTTGCGTTGTTATTGGATGATGCACCTAAATTTGCCAAGCTTTCATGCAGAGTTTGAAGATTTTTCTTAAGAGTTTCATCTATCTGTGTCAATGTTTTATGTTCTGAGCGCAAGTCAATGATATTTACTTTTGAAAGTTTCTCGAGTCTTTCAAGGGTTTCGTTTTCCGTATTTAATTTTGTAGCTATATCTACGAGTGTAGTTTGCACTTTTTGGATCTCGGCTGTATTGTTATTTTGAGCATTTTCGAGCTCTTTTAACAGTAGTTGGATCTCATTTTTCAGATTTGCATTAAGATTTTTTTGCACATCTAAAAGCTCACTCATAGCTAATGACTGCTGCTCAATTTTCTCTCCAGTACTGAGCATCCCTTCTTTAGTAACGCTCGAAATAGTTGAAAGATTCTCATTGATCCTTTCAAAAAGTTCATAGTTTTGTTCATGCTCATCTCTTGCCGTTTGTACAGAGGCAATAGTTATAGAATGCAGTCTGTCATTTGTTTTGGCTATGTTTGACATCTCTTTAGTAAGTGAACCGATAGTGTCAACAAAAACATCCATAAAAGAACTTCTTTGTTCAGGAAGTTGACCCCCTTCAGCAGAGACAGCAACAGACATTCCGCCACCGGTATTACCACTAGGCGTATCGATAATTTTGCCCTTGAGCCAGTCCTCTACACCTTCGATCAGAATCTCTTGGTTTTTGTTGAGTATATATCCCATAACACCCATGATAATAGCTGCAACAACACCGAAAAGTGAAGAACCAAAACCAACAGCCATACCGCCAAGAGGACCCGAAAATCCGCGTATAACTTCACCAAGATCGATATCTCCCGTTAAAGAGAGAATAATTCTTCCCATCTCATCGATTGCTACAAGAAGACCCGTAAAAGTTCCCAGAAGACCGATCATTAAAACCGTACCAACAAAATAATTGATATATCTGCTTTGGTGGGAAAATCTTTCTTCGATCCAATCGATCACGGCACGAGACTCTTCGGATGTAAATAAAAGTACACCTTTTTCAGCCCTTGAGTGAAACATGTGGGCAATATTTGCAGGCATAATCCTATCAATCCCTTGAAGGTAAAAACTCAAGTTTTCTTTTTTATAAGCCAAAGTTCCAAAAGTACCCGCAAGCATAACCAAGTTGATAGTAGAACGCATAATAACTATAATACCGATGATAAGCAGTGTTAAAACAGCAATGTTAAACGAAAGACTCGAGCTGAAAAATATAACTACTTCATCAAAATTTGAATAGATCATAAAATAGATGAACAACCATAAAACAAGATAAGACTTAATGATCTTTAGACGTTTCATTTTGATCCCTTAAAACATGAACAAGATGAGTGATATAACAAGTCCAAGCGCAACAGTTGTAACTGACTTTATAAGATCTTGTGTGATAGTTACAAATGAATCCTCTTGTGCACCTCTCTCACCGATCACAAATTGCCCGATGTTTTTCCCGTCAATATCTAAAGCTTCAGTCGTATCTATATAGTAAGACTTGTCAACATGAAATTTGTCCTGATTGAGTTGTACAAAATCTATATGTGTCAAATAAGTATAAAATCCTGCATCGTATTGATGAAAAAAGATTTTGAGTTGTTCATTTATATCTTCAAGCATCCCTTGTTTAAATGAGAGATCGATAAATGGAAGTTGTGATTTGTCAATTAAAAATACAAAGTCTTTACCAAATTTTGCAAAATCATTTTTAACACTTGAGATATCTTGAGAGAGTTCGATTACCCCTATGGTTTCGTTGTTGTCCATAACGGGGGTCATAACGATAATTCTTGTTCCGATTTTATTGACGACTATACCCGAAATAGAAGTTTGTGATGCCATAACTATGTTGGCGTATTTAAAGTTTTCAGATTTTGTAGCTGTGAAATCTTTTGCATAGTAATGTACGAGAACAGGATCGCTGCCTAAAGTTTTGTTTATAGTAGTTTGTACACTTTCTAAATAGTTGTTGATAGATTTGTCTGATTTCGATTTTATATTTGCTGCGATTTCAGGCTGGATCGCCAAAATATCACTGATCGAGAGCAGGGTGTCATATTTTTGGTCTAAAATGTTTTCTAAATGGGTTGCATTGACTCTGTGGATTTTCATATATATTTTATGAGCTACGTTACTGCTCATGTAGTTGATGAGAAACATTGACAAGATGATACCGACAGTTGAAAGAAGTGTGAGCATTGTGAACCAAAGCCCTTTGTTTTTCTTCATTCTATTTGCAAGAGATTGGAGCAGGTTTATAAAACTAAACATTTGCAGATATCCTTTTTAGGAAATTTTAACATAAATAATTTTTTTTAAGCTTTTTTCTTCTTTCCGGCGATCATTAATCGAAGAGCATTGAGCTTGATAAATCCTTCGGCATCACTCTGATCGTATACATTATCCTCTTCAAATGTTGAGTGGGCTTCAGAGAAGAGAGATTTTTCTGATTCACGACCGACTACCATGACGTTACCTTTGTAGAGTTTGAGTCGTACGGTTCCCTCTACCTCTTTTTGGGTCGCATCGATAGCTGCTTGAAGCATTTCACGCTCCGGTGACCACCAGTATCCATTATAGATCAGTGAAGCGTATCGTGGCATTAACTCATCTTTGAGGTGGGCTGCTTCTCTATCTAAAGTAATAGACTCAATCGCACGGTGGGCTTTGAGCATAATGGTTCCACCCGGAGTCTCATAACATCCGCGTGCTTTCATCCCGACATATCGGTTTTCTACGATATCAACCCGTCCGATTCCGTGTTTATTCCCGTATTGGTTCAAGGTTGCCAGAATGGTTGCCGGAGACATCGCTTCCCCATTAATGGCAATCGGATCACCGTTTTTATACTCGATAGAGATATACTCCGGCTCATCTGGTGCATTTTCCGGTGCCGTTGTCCAGAGCCACATCGCTTCATCTGGCTCTCGGCTTGGATCTTCCAGTACTAATCCCTCATACGAGATATGAAGCAGGTTGGCATCCATTGAGTAGGGAGAGGCTTGTCCCTGTTTTTTCTTGCTGATATCGATACCGTGAGCTTCGGCATATGCCAAAAGTTTTTCACGAGAGTTCAAATCCCACTCTCTCCATGGTGCGATCACGGTAATATCTCCATGCAGTCCCAGATATCCCAACTCAAAACGTACTTGATCGTTTCCTTTTCCGGTTGCACCGTGGCTCACCCCGTCGGCTCCGGTTTGACGAGCGATTTCGATCTGTTTTTTGGCGATCAGCGGTCGAGCGATAGAGGTTCCGAGCAGATACTCTCCTTCGTAGATCGTATTAGCTCTAAACATCGGGAATACGAAATCACGAACGAACTCTTCACGAAGATCTAGGATAAAGATATTTTCCGGTTTAATCCCCATAGCCAAAGCTTTTTGACGAGCCGGTTCGACCTCTTCACCTTGTCCCAAGTCAGCGGTAAATGTCACCACTTCACACTGATATTCATCTTGAAGCCACTTTAAAATGATACTGGTATCCAGTCCGCCTGAGTAGGCAAGAACCACTTTTCTTACTTCTTTTTTTGCCATGCTGTGCCTTTTCTAACATAAAATATGAGGCGAATTTTATCATTTTTTTAATTGATTGTTAATTGTTTCTACTGGATAATACGTCTTAAAAAGGGCTTACAATATGGAAAACAGAGTTGTACTGGTTATTTTTGCTTTTATTGCGGTCATTTTGATACTTAACACCTTCAAATTTATTGCGGATTTTTTCTCCAACAGACGAGAGTACAAAGAGATCAATACCATTCGCAGTGAGGTCAATCAAAAAGTAAAGCCCTATCTGGGGTCATTGGAAAAAAAGTTTCAAAACGATAAAGCGGCAGAGGGAAAATTCGGTCACTATGTCTACGGACTCTTCAAAGATCAATTCCCGGGAAAAGACAAAGAGATCGTCAAACGCGAAGTATGCCGATGCTGCAGCCAATATGAAGGAGCCGAGTGCAAAGAGGATTTCTGTCTGGAGGGATCGGGGATCAGGTGTAATAAAAGTTAGCAATCGCTTACAGTTTTAACTTTTTTAGACCTCTTTTGGATAACTTCTTACACGATTGATAGTATGATTGCTTTTTAATAATCTAAAAATGCATTCTTCATAAATCGTTTACACTTATTCACTTTCTTAGGAAGCGGAGACTTTAGTCCCGAAAAAAAATGTGAGCGAGGCTAAAGCCATCGGTTCCTAAGTGTAAACTACTTTTGATAATTATGAAAATGCACCAAAAAGGAACAGAATGAAAAGGTTACTCCTCTCTTCACTATTGATAGCACTCCCGTGGATATCTCATGCCGATGATCCGGAAATCTATCTCAAAGCCACCACATCATGTCCTGCCTATTATGATATAAAACATACCCAAAAGGCAGATATATTAAATGTCGAAGCGGGAAAAACTTATCGGATTACGGAGCTAAAAGAGGGACAGGTACTTACCCTCATCGAAGGAAATCGTCCGATTTTACTTTGGATTGATGAGAGTTGTTTCCAGAAACCCAAGACAATTGGCTATCGTCTGGTCAATGCACTGAATCGCAAGTCCCAAGCCTCTCAAGAAAAGAGTCAAACCAAGACCAAACAAACCAGTCCACAGAATCTGCTAGCCGTGTCGTGGCAGAATGCTTTTTGTGAAACACATCATCGAGTCAAAGAGTGTAAAACAATGCAGGCTGATAGTTTCTTTAGTTCGCATTTTACCTTGCATGGACTCTGGCCACAGCCGAAAAACAATCAATATTGTCAGGTCGATAAAAAAGCAATCGGTATGGACAAAAATAGACAGTGGAATCGACTCGAACCGTTGACATTATCTGAAACAACCCGAAGCGAACTGAGTCAAAAGATGTCGGGCTATCGAGCCAATCTTCATCGTCATGAGTGGATCAAACACGGAAGCTGCTACGGTACCGATGCGGATACCTATTATCGTGATGCGTTGAGTTTTTTGGATCAATTCAACCGTTCCAAAGTGCAATCCTATTTTGTTCAAAATATAGGGAAGACGGTTTATCTTAAAGAGATTCGCAAAATAGTGGATAACGAGTTTGGCAAAGGAGCCGGAGATCATGTGACTATGAATTGTCGGGATGGTTTGGTGACAGAACTTTGGCTACATCTTGGAAGTGGCAGTGAGCAGTTATCGGAACTCTTAAAATTAGGAGAAACACCGAAAAGCCGATGTTATAAAGGTAAAGTAGATGAATTTGGGTACTAAAGTACCCTTTGTTTAAGCTTCTACCTGACTGCTCATCTCTTGAAATTGAGAAAGCGGCAGAAGAGCCATGCCAATCTCCCGCCCCATTTCACTTTCGATCTCTCCTAGAGCTTTTTGGAAAATTTCGCAATCTTTATCATTGACACAGACTAAAACCTCTGCTCCGCTATCAAATGCATCCAGCAGCATAGTTCCGGCTTTTTTGTGAGCCAGCGTTGGATTGCTATCCATGAGTGTTTGACCGGCTAATTTGGTTGCCATATTAAAAGTGATTAGTTGACCGACATTGTTGATCTGCTCATGAATCTCTGTTACTGAAGAGTTATCTCGGCTACCGATATACAGAGCGATGTTTTTCCCTTCTACACTATCCACTTTCAACGGTTTTTTCATCTTTTTAAGACAGCTTGCCGTAACTTTTTCAAGTAGAGATTGCGTGTTTTGAACCTTGATCTCTTTTTTCAATGAGGCAATGGTTTCACTGTAATCAACCCCGTTATAGACATGGTTCTCATATTCGCAGCAGACGATCCCGTTGAACTCATCGTTGATAGCGGCTAAAATCTCCGCTTTATACTGAGGGTATTTCTCGATCATATGAGCGGCTGTGATTAAAATGGCATCACCAATATACTCATGATTATAGTTAAAGGTTTCCGAAGCATAATGAACCGGATAGAGTGAGATATAGTAGGCTAAATCCTCTTTATCCTCTTTATGACGCTTGAAAATTGTTCGGAACTGGTGCAAGAAGTCATGATTGTTTAAGATCAATCCATTATCAGAACGGAACTTAAGTGCCGGATCGATGGTCAATTGTGTACCCAATTGATCAACGACCTCCATCAGACTCTCTTCTCCGGTAACGACTAAGTCGTTAACACGGAAAAGCAGATCTTTGACCGGATAGGCAAACATAGGGTTTTGCTCTTTGATCATCGGGAGTAGATCTTTAAGCGGTTTGGTTCTATCGTTTTTATTGATAGAAAAGGTAAAGTTTTTATAGTAAGGGAGGTAATCGGTCGCGGCATTGAAGAAAAAAGCTCTAACCTCTAACTCGATGTTATGTAAAAACTCCATTGTGATTCCTTGAAACAGTGTAGTATTATGGGTTGAGTATAGCCAATTGTTAACTTTTTTATACTGTTTGGTTAATAATTTTCTTAATGATTGATTATCGGTGTGGAGATTTTAACCATCGATGGCGTGTAAAAGAAAAAACGGTGACCTAAGAAACATTATGATATAGTCTATTAGCCTGATATCCCGTCGAACTCAGGTTATTATATTTAAAAGGGGCTTACATATTATGAAAAAACTTATACCAATCATATTATTGTCGATGACGGCAGTTCCTTTTATCTCTCCCAATTTCCGCAATGGGAACGTGAAGAGGTAGAGAACTATCACAATATTTAACTTTGATCGGTGTAATGGGATGGTGTAATGTGAATTTACAAAAAAAGCTTTATAGATCGATACTCGTGTTGAGTATCGGGTTAGTATTAAATGGTTGCAGTCGAACGATTCATGCATGGAACGGTACTACACCAAAAGCGTATTTGGAGGTTAAGGGCAAAGAGGATTTACCCTCAATACTGGAAGCCAAAAAGGTAGAATATCGATGTGTGGATCTGATCTATTCTTCCGAAGGTTATACCAAGAAATGTTATGTGAGCAAAAGTTCGGCAGATAAGATTGAAGATTGGTCAACTAGGCTTTATGCAACCTCAAAAGGGATTCTGCTCGATACAGGTGAAAATGTGATAATTCTTGGTGTTTTGATGCTCTGTAATGTAGGTGGTGATTGTCGTAATGTCGATTTTAGTGGTCTAAAGATAAAGTAGATAGATGTTAGGAGCAATAGCCGGAGATATTATCGGTTTCCACTGTTTGAAATTACCAAATGTATTTCATAAGCAATAGAATTCAAAACCGATTATATTTTAGCAATATATAATATAAAGTATGTGATAATATTATAAGCATTCAGGAGAACAACCATGTATAAAAAAGAATGTAAGAGTTGTATTTGGTATAAGCAGACATTTTATAGTATGAGCGGTAGTCTTTCTTGCATGGAAGAGCATGAGTGTCGTCATCCTTCCAATTTAGAAAAAAAAAGACTCCCAAGCACAGGGCTATTTAGTAAATCTTATTTGCAAATAGCACAAGAGCGTTGTGAAGTTTTGAATCGTGATGGAAATTGTGATCATTATTTCCCTTCATTGATCTACATGCTTAAAAAACCTTTCCTCAAAAAAGAGAAACGAAATATTAGATAGACGGTATCCCAAGCGTGAGCTTGGGATGGAAAAGAAAGGGGGGGATTGAATTATGCGTGAGCTTGGCTATAAATATGCTTTGCTTTTTGAACGTGATAGTTGAGTCCGATCTCTTTTTCGGTCGCACCGAGTGCGAGAGCAACCATTTGTGGCATATGAAGAACCGGGATTTCCACATCACGACCCATGACTTTACTGACACTGTCTTGGTAGGTATCCATTTTGAGGTGACAGAGTGGACATGGGGTAACGACCATATCCGCATTGTTATCGATTGCATCCAATAAGGCATTCCCGGTAAGTACTTCCGAGGTATGGTTAGCTTGAAGCTCAACGTGGAAACCACAGCATTTGTTTTTGCTGGAGTAATCTACCGGTTTACCCTCTAAGGCATCAATGAGATTGTCCAGTGAGGTTGGAACATATGGGTTCTCTCCCCCGTTGCTATGCTCATGCAGTTCGCTTGGTCGGATATTGTGACATCCGTAAAATGGAGCGATATTGAAGCTGCTCAGCGGCGTAACCACCTTTTCACGAATCGCATCCAGACCGTAATCATCGATCAATGCATAGAGGAAGTGCTTGATCTCACTCGTTCCTTTATACTCCAATCCGACTTCGGCTAATTTTTCATTGACTCTCGCTCTCAAATCAGCATCGCTATCGAGAGCATGTTTGGTCATCGCTGAATTGAGTTGGCAGGTATTACAGATTGTAATCATGGTCAAACCGTGCTTCTCTGCATAACAGATATTTCGGGCGTTCAATACATGAGCTAAAAACTCATCGAAATCTTGTAAGTGGCTGGCACCGCAGCAGCTAGCCTCTTCGAGGATTGTGATCTTGATTCCTAATTTATCAGCTACCGCAAGGGTAGAGGATAGTAA
>JACXUN010000047.1 GCA_014763905.1 Campylobacterales bacterium | reverse complement strand
TGCTACAAAAGGAGTTTATGCGGTTAAGCAAGCGAAAATGCTCGCTTCACTTTATCAAAAATCTCATAATTTTCACTATGCAGATTGTCTTTGATAATAATATGGTTCAACTGCTTTAAAATACTTACTTTCTCATAAGTCTTATTGCAAAGAGCATTCCCGATAATCGATATTTGGGTATCGATATTGTACTCTTTTTCCAATGTTTCATCTAGCAGTCTGTTTGCTTCTTCGCAGCTGCAATCAAAATCTTGTCTCATAAAACGGCAAAAAAGCGGTCTCTCTTTATCCACATCTTTGTGATCGGTCTTAATCACATGACAAAAGAGAGCCGCAACCGACTCTTTTAACATAGCATCCATTTTAGGCTCCCCTTTTAACTTCATCAATTGTGCTATATGATATCAAAATAAACATAGAAAAATATTAAATTATGTTACTTAATTTCAGGAAAAAGCTTTCGTTTAATCTCATCAAAAATTTTATAATCTACCTCTGAAATGGTATCAGAGTAGATAATATGATTGAGTTGCTCCAAAATGTGCATTTTGGATAGCTTGTCATCTTGAAGTGCGGCATTGATGATATCAATGTGTTCATTCAAATTGTAGTTCTCTTCCATAACGCTCTTTAAGAAAGCCAATGCTTCCTCTTTATCACAACCAAAATCCTGCCCCATGAGTGAGCAGAAAAGTGATGCCGCTTGATTGATATCTCTTTTATCAACTTTTATAATATGTGCCAATAGCGTCGCTACTGATCGTTTGATCTTCTTATCCATAACTTCACCTTACCATTTATAAGTGCTAAAATTATAGCACAATTTAAATCAACGCTTCGTCCATCTCTGCAGGAATCGCTAATCCCATAATTTTTAAGACCGTCGGAGCCACATTATTGAGTCCGCCGGATTTGACCTCGGTGACTCCCTTGGCAAGCACATAACACCACACCTCACCAACAGTATGATTGGTGAGTATATGTCCCTCTCCATCTTTCATCTCTTCACAGTTCCCGTGATCTGAAGTCAAAACGATCGCATAATCCTTCTCTTTGGCTCGTTCTAAAATATGCCCGATCTGTGTATCCACCGCATGAACCGCCGCACGCGCTGCTTCATAATTACCGGTATGTCCGACCATGTCTCCATTGGCGAAGTTGACAATGATCAGATCATACGACTCATTCATACCATTGAGTACGGCATCTCCCACCTCTGCTGCCGACATCTCAGGTTTCATATCATAGGTCTTGACATTGGGACTCGGAATCAGTATCCGGCTTTCACCGATCATCGGTGCTTCAACTCCTCCATTGAGGAAGAAGGTAACATGTGCATACTTCTCTGTCTCTGCCGTGTGCAGTTGTGTCAGTTTCGCATTGCTGACTACTTCAGCCAGTGTATTTTTCGGAGTCTCTTTCGGGAACATTACCGGATAAGGGAAGGTCGCATCATACTGCGTCATGGTCGCAATATGAAGCGGAAGATAGGGACGTGCAAATCCATCAAAATTCTCATCACCCAGTACCGTCGTAATCTCCCGCACCCTGTCGGAACGGAAGTTTGCCATGACCACGCTGTCTCCGGCTTCCATACCGCTATAACCGTTCAAGGCAACCGGCTCTAAAAACTCATCATAAATTTTTCCGGCATATGAGCGATCAATATAAGCACTCGGTGTTAACTCTGTAGTAGATTGAGCCGTTACGATGGCATTGTAGCCTTTCTCGACACGTTCCCATCGGTTGTCTCGATCCATCGTATAGAAACGCCCTCCGATTGTGGCAATACGAATCGACGCATCACAGATTGCTTCTATCTGTTCTATATAAGTTTTAGCAGAGGTCGGGGAAACATCACGACCGTCGGTGATCAGATGTAAAAACACCTCCTTACCTTGCTGCTTAGCCAATTGTGCCAATCCGATAATATGATCGATATGGGAGTGTACTCCGCCGTCACTCAATAGCCCTACAATATGTAAGCGGTTACTCTTTTCCAATACCCCGTTTAAAGCCTCATTCTGTTCAATTGTTCCCTCTTGAATCGCCAATGAGATTTTGACCAAATCTTGATACAGAATTCGTCCCGAACCGATGGTCATATGTCCCACTTCGGAGTTTCCCATCTGCCCTTCTGGAAGTCCTACACTGAGTCCATGGGTTGAGATCAATGCTTTGGGTGCTTCACGTAATAATGTATCAAATGTCGGCTTCACTGCATCAGCAAATGCATTGCATTGACTTTCAGGTTTATGCCCAATCCCATCGGTGATGATTAAAACGGTTTTTTGGATCTTCATTCTACTTTTTCCTTAACTGTTAGAAATTTTTAAGTAAAATAACACTTATTTACTTGCAGGATTTTTAATTAGTTATGTTATATGCCCTCTACGAACTCTTTAACATCAATATTTTACAATATATTTCGGTGCGTGCCGGTTTTGGCTTTTTTATTGCGTTTTTGATGACGATCTATATTATGCCGCGATTTATGGCGTGGGCGATTGCCCGAAAGGCTCAACAGCCGATCAATAAATATGTCCCCAACCATGCCAGCAAACAGAATACCCCGACCATGGGCGGAGCCGTATTTGTCTTGTCAACCATTATCGGAGTACTTTTAAGCTCCGATCTGACCAATACCTATGTGATCGCCGGACTGATTACTATTCTCGGATTTGCTCTTGTGGGACTGCAAGACGACTTAGGAAAAATTCTTACCGGAGACAATCTCAAAGGATTAACCAGTCGGGGCAAATTGCTTTTGCAAGCGATTATCGGTATCGTAGTATCTCTCTTTTTGATCTGGATGACCGATTTTCCAACCACCCTCTATCTGCCGTTTTTCAAAGAGCCGATCTTTGATATGGGTTACTTTGCCATCCCGTTTTGGGTCTTTGTCTTCTTGGCAACGACCAATGCGGTCAACCTCACCGACGGATTGGACGGATTGGCAACGGTTCCTTCTATCTTTAGTTTAGCAACCTTAGGGATTATCATCTATATTACCGGTCACACCGTATTTTCAGGCTATCTGCTTATGCCGAATATTAACGGTGTCGGAGAGATAACCATTTTAGCCGCTACCCTCTCCGGAGCTTTGCTTGGCTTTTTGTGGTACAACTGCTATCCAGCAGAGGTCTTTATGGGCGATACCGGTTCACTGGCAATCGGTGGGGTACTCGCCTATATGGGGATCATCGGTAAGAGTGAGGCTCTGCTCATTTTGATTGGATTGATCTTTGTGATCGAAACGGTATCGGTAATTCTCCAGATCGGAAGCTTCAAACTTCGCCAAAAGCGGGTCTTTCTCATGGCACCGATTCACCACCACTTTGAGATGAAGAAATGGGCAGAAAACAAAATTATCGTACGATTTTGGATGATTGCCTTTCTCTCTAATATTGTGGCGTTGATTACGCTGAAAATTCGATAATTCATTTCCATAAATAACCAATATCTTTTTGGTGCGTTGAGAAACGCACCCTACATAAGGAAACTCTATGCAAAAACCAACCCTATTTGGATACGGACTTACTACCAAAGCGATCGCCAACACATTAGACGGCGGATGTATCTTTTTTGACGACAATATCAAAGAACCTTTTACCGATGAGCAAAACAATCAGGTTTTCCCCTCCGCTATGTTCGATCCGTCTCAAAGTGAACTGGAGGTCACCACACCGAGTGTCAAACCTGCCAATCCCCTGATCACAAAAGCCCGGCATCTGATGAGTGAATACGATTACTTCGCCAAGACAATGCCTTTTTCGATCTGGATATCGGGAACCAACGGCAAGACCACGACCACTCAGATGATTACCCATCTCTTGGCAAAGCGTGGAGCAGTCAGCGGAGGGAATATCGGTACCCCATTAGCCGAACTCGATCCAAATGCTCCAATATGGGTGCTAGAGTCCAGCTCTTTTACCCTCCATCATACCCATATCGCTTCCCCCAATATCTATCTGCTGCTACCGATTACGCCAGATCATCTCGATTGGCATGGGACACCGCAACAGTATGAAGCGGATAAGCTCCGACCACTACTTACGATGAAAGAGGGAGAGTTGGCTCTCATTCCCAAAGGGCTTAATCTCCCTCAAACCAATGCGTTCGTCGTTGAGTATGACTCAGCCGAGTTTTTAGCCGATTATTTTAATATCGACGCATCTAAAATACGTTTCAAAGCGGCTTTTCTGGAAGATGCACTGGTCGCATTAGCGGTAACCAAGGTACTCTTTGATGAAGTAGATTATGACCTCATTAACAGCTTCCGGCTCGATCATCATCGGCAAGAAGAGAAACAAGATCGATTTGGACGACTCTGGGTCAATGACTCTAAAGCTACCAATTTAGATGCCACCATCCAAGCAATCAAAGGATATAACGACCGATTCATCCGTCTCATTATTGGCGGCGATGACAAAGGGGTGGACTTAACACCGTTATTTGAACTGCTCACTGCCCAAAATGTCAAACTCTATACGATCGGCTCAAACAGTGAACGCCTAGCCGCTCTCTCAGAGCGTTACGACATTGACTATCTAGCCTGTACCGTACTCGATAATGCCGTCCAATCTATCGCCCAAGAACGAAGTGATAATGATGTCGCCCTGCTCTCTCCGGCAGCAGCCAGTTTAGACCAATTTAAGTCCTACAAAGAGCGTGGTGAAATATTTTTCAGATTAGTTGAGAATCTTTAATAATTTAAGTTTTATTTAAGATTATGTGGCTATAATTTCAGCCACCTCAGGAGATAAGCCTGAAAAGAAACCCCTTAATAAAGTGGCTCTGTAGCTCAGTTGGTAGAGCAAAGGACTGAAAATCCTTGTGTCGGCGGTTCGATTCCGTCCAGCGCCACCACTTCAAAATCCCACAAAATATTGATTTCAAGTAACTTTATAATAACCTGAGTTCGACGGAGTATTATAGTCACAGTTTTACGAGGCAACCCATTCCAATACTCATAAAGAGTTAAAATATCTGCTAAAATAGCATCTCAAAAAGAAGACGTGATGCAAACAGATTCCTTTTTTTTAATTATAACTTGTTTAAAAATTAAACACAAAAAGAAATCATGTTATACAGACAAGTCACATTGACCTGTCCTATAAATTATGAGAAGATTTTCAAATAAGAATTAGAAGTCGTAGGTCACACCCGCACTCAGCGTATCCAATGCCGGAGCCCCATCTTTGGCCATTAATCTCTCATAGTCAACAAAAAGACCGACACCTTGCTCTTGGTCGCCTTGTCCGTCGAATGCTCTTCGGTAGAGTAGATCTTTGGAATCATCTTTAGAGAGGTCATACTCAAATCCTGCACCCAAGGCAAATGTCTCGGCATCCACATTTTGTAGTTTACCTGAGCTTTGCGTTTTAGCCACACCGAGTAATCCATAGATATTGGCTTGATCCATTACCGGATACATTGGTTTGGCAAAGAGTCCGTAATGTTCGACATCAGCACCATTTTCCAAAGCAAATGTCTTCATCGCTCTGGCTTCCAAACCGATATAACGGTTGAAGTCATATCCTAAACGCCCTAAAACCGCTAAGTTTTTATCTTTGCCTTCTGCACCAGAAGTAGGACAGTTACAATTGCTCTCAAAATTAACAGCGGTAATACCTAAACCGGCATAAAAACCGTTCGGTTTTGCCGGCTGTGGAACTACCGGCTCTGCTACCGGTACCGGTTCTGGGACAACAACCGGTACTTTCGCTTCCTCTTCGGCAAGCTGAATATCTTCGACTTCATAATCAGTAACCGGAGCAAAATCTCCACCTGCATATCCTAATGTACCCAACGCGATGAGTGAAACTATAGACAATTTAATGCTTTTCATAGTGTTCCTTTCTTAAAAAAAATTAAAATAGTATTCTTTCAATTTATTATATCCAAATAAATATTTTTAATAAATTAATATTTTAATTTTTATTTAATATTTTTTCGTTTTGTTACCATCACTTTAAGGAAAAAATAGAGTCCTATCGAAAGAGCCACCATAATCAAACTCTGCAGCTGTCCCATAGTCAACCAATCACCATAAATAAACCCTAACTGCACATCCGGCTGCCGCCAAAACTCTGCACTAAATCGTGCCAAACCGTAAAGCATCCCATAGATACCGATCAAAGCACCGTCGAAAGCTTTATGTTTTCGATAAATATAGATAATTAATGCGACCAAAATTCCTTCCAAGACCCCTTCATAGAGCTGTGAAGGATGTCGGAGTACCCCATCTACATAGATTCCCCAAGGAACATCGGTAGCTCTACCGACCAACTCTTGGTTGAGAAAGTTTCCGATACGCCCAAAGATAAATCCAACCGGAACTGACAGTGCTACGACATCCAGAATCTTATAGATGACTCCGGGATGACGATGGGCAAAAAGTACAGAGGCAATCGTGGCACCGACCACGGCACCGTGATAACTCATTCCTCGGATACCGACGAAATGCCCCTCTTGAAACGGATTAAAAATTTGCCATGGCTGTGTGAGATAGTAGATGGTATTGGGATCATAAAAAAGGATATACCAGATTCGAGCACCCAAAATAATACCCACTTCAATCCAGATAAAATAGCTATCTAGCAGATTATTATCAATCGGCATTTGATCTTTTTTGATAATCCACTTGGCAAACCATAGAGCTGTCAAAAGAGCCGATACATACATCAGACCGTACCAATGTACCGATATAACCCCTAAATCAAACGCAACGGGGTTAAAATGTTGATAAATATGATTCCAAAATTCCAAGCAAATTCTCCTAAATAACGCTCTGAAAAGTATAGCAGAAGACCATTAACTATTGATTAATTTTTCATTGGCTGATGATTAATGGTAACACTTTATAATTCTTTTATAACAAATCAACGTGTTATCAGCATTGTTCACGAGACAACAGTATATAATAAACTCCTTTCTTAAAAATATATATACTCCCCTGATAGAACATTTTTAGACCTCCTTTGTAATAAACTCGTGGGCAATGCTGATAACATCAAAATCATGCTATCATTTCACATTACATTTCGCTTTTTCAAGGATATACCATTATAAAGATATTGATGATAGAAGATGATTATGAACTCTCTCTGATTTTAACCGAATATTTAAATAAATTTAATATCGATGTGATTGCTGCGGAGGAGCCTTATATCGGGCTTTCTCTGCTAACTCAGCATAAATTTGATTTGATTATACTCGACTTGACGCTACCGGGTATCGATGGGTTGGAGGTGATCCCCAAAATACGGGAACGCTCTCAGATTCCGATTATCGTCTCATCTGCACGTGATGATATCACCGATAAAGTGGTCGCGATGGAACGCGGTGCCGATGACTATATGCCCAAACCATATGATCCTCGTGAGTTGGTTACCCGTATCAAGACCATTCTCAGACGGGTTTATCCTCAGGAGGAGGCGACGGCACACAAACCGCTCTTTGAACTCAAAAGGGATGCACGGATTATCATCTTCAAAGATAAACTGTTAGAGTTAACGGCGGCGGAGTTTGATATCCTCTCTATTCTGATAAGTCATAAAAACTCTGCCGTATCACGGGAACAGTTGCTCTATGATTCTGAACATATCGACGACAACAGCTCGATCAAAAATATCGACGTGATAATCTCTCGAATCCGTCAAAAACTCTCACATATCGATAGGGAACACAGCTATATCAAACCGGTTCGAGGGATTGGATACCTACTGACTGAAAAGGTTTAATCCGATATGAAAAATATCTCGGTTACGACCTTTATCAATATCCTCTTTACCCTCGTACTCTCTCTTTTGATTACCGCTCTATTTCTCTTTATCTCATGGGACAAAGAACGTCAAAAGAGTGAACAGATCGCCCGGTATAAGCTTATCGCCAATGCCCTTCTCTCTACAGCTCAGCTTAATCCCACCGAAGAGGAGTTGAAACGCTTTTACCGAAACTCCAATGTCAAACCGGTAGCGATTAATGCCAATCGACTCCTAATTTTGAGTAAAGGAACCATCATCTTTGAGGGAGAATCGGTCTATGGGCGGATGCAGATTTTTGCCATAGGTGACAATCGGTATATCTATCTCCAACGTTACGGCTCCACACTTATGCTAGAGGATATTGAGTCAAAAACCGTTCGGCTCAAACTGACTATCCTGATTGCCATTTTGATCGCCATTCTCTTTATGTTTCTCTATATTGCCATTATGCGTAAACTCGCCCCGCTCAAAAAGCTCAACCGCCAAGTCGCCGAGTTTGCTAAGGGTAATATGAATATCGAAATCAAATACAAAAGTAAAGATGAAATCGGGCAGATCGCCCAAAGCTTCGATGATGCGATTCACTATATCCGAACACTTTTAGAGTCCAAAAATCTCTTTATGCGAAATATGATGCATGAGCTTAAAACTCCTATTACCAAAGGGCGTATCGCTATTGAGATGGTCGAAGACGGCAGTAGTAAACAGATGCTGATTAATGCTTTTGAACGGATGAATGAGCTGATCAATGAGCTGGCTCATGTGGAACGGATCGCAACTCAACGGTTTCAACCCCATCTGCAAGAGCATAGTATCAACGATATTATCAATCTAAGTCTCTCTAAATTGCTTATCAACCAAGATAGACTCATTATCGAAGCCGAAGATGAAAAATTGACCACCGATATTCGACTTCTCTCTCTGGCTCTCAAAAATCTTATCGATAATGGACTCAAGTATGGTGGTAAAGATCCGATAAAAATAATCTTTACTACCCAAAGTATCAAAGTCATCTCAACCGGTAAAAGTCTCGAACAACCCCTTGACTATTATTTAGAGCCTTTCACCCAAGAGGAGAAACGCCAAAGTGGTTTCGGCTTGGGACTCTATATTGTCAATAATATTGCTAAACGGTTAGGATACACATTGGGTTACTACTATAAAGATGGTAGTAATGTATTTGAATTGAAGTTAAAACAGAAAGGGTGATTTAT
>JACXUN010000264.1 GCA_014763905.1 Campylobacterales bacterium | reverse complement strand
TATAAACCTGACTATGATACTTCGTCGAACTCAGGTTATCACCTGCGACGTAAGGACAGAGTGTCGAGATCAGATCAATAATCCATACAGAGGTTCTATTTGGTTAGAATATCTTTTTGGCGGTATTTTATACTGCTGATACTGTTGACACTTTCTCTCTTTGCGGCAAAAGTTGATCATAAAAAGTGGAAAAAAGGTCAAGATTTTGAAGGCTATTTAGAGAAACACGGTATTTCTACGGCTATCGTAGATGCACTGGATAAAGATGATGCACAACTGCTTTCGGAGATTGATCAAAATGGTCGTTTTTATGAGATGGTGGCAAGCAACGGGGTATTGCTTCAGGCACTTATTCCGACCGGGGAGGAGTTACAGGTTCATCTATTTAGATCACCGGAGGGATACAAATTAGAGATTATCCCGATTGCTTACAAAAAAGATACCTACATTACCCAACTGGCAGTTGAATCAACACCCTATTCAGATATCGTCAAATATGTCAAAAACAGACTGTTAGCTAATGAATTTACCAAAGTACTCAAAAATAGCGTTAATTTCCGCGGTATTCACAAAGGGGATCGATTAGCCATTGTTTACGACCAAAAGATGCGGTTGGGACTGCCGATTGGTACGCCGGATATCAAAGTCGCTTTGATGGATACCAAAGGAAAGCGGAACTATGTCTTTAAACACAGTGATCAAAAATATTATGATGAAAACGGTCAAGAGTTGATCAAAAAATATTTGGGTAAACCGCTTCGTAATATTCGTATTACCTCTCCTTTTACGCAGAGTCGTTTTCATCCGGTATTGAAACGATGGAAAGCCCATTTGGGAACCGATTTTGGAGCAAGACGCGGTACGCCGATTATGGCAGCAGCGGATGGCAAGGTGGTCTTTTCTGGTTGGAAAGGCGGTTATGGAAATGTAGTGGAGATACAGCATGAAGATGGATATAAAACACTGTATGCCCACCAAAGTCGATGCAAAGTACGAATCGGACAGTGGGTGAAGCGAGGAGAGGTTATTGGATATGTCGGTAGCAGTGGTCGAAGTACGGGACCGCACCTTCACTTCGGTCTCTATAAAAACGGAAGAGCCATAAATCCGATGCAAATGGTCAAGTTTAGCAGCAAAGGGTTGGGTGGTAAAGGCAAAGCAGCGTTTCTCCGTCGAAAAGAGAAATATACTAAAATCATTGATAAAATTTTTGACGAAAACCGCCCCTCTTATGTCTGGAATACCGTTGAAGAACGTGCCGTCCCGCCAACCATGAGAGAGTTTTATCAAAAACGAGGGTGGTAATCCCCATCCCACTTTAACACATTGATATAAAAATATAAGGATACTATTTGGCAACCAGTTTTTTTGCACTATTTGATGATATTGCTTTATTGATGGATGATGTTGCTTCTATGAGTAAGATCGCGACCAAGAAGACAGCAGGCGTTTTAGGTGACGATTTGGCAGTTAATGCCGATAAAGCATCAGGTTTTACTGCATCGCGTGAGCTTCCTGTTCTATGGGCGATTACCAAAGGATCGCTGCTTAACAAAATGATTATACTCCCAATAGCATTTCTCTTAAGTGCGTTTGCTCCTTGGTTGATTATTCCGATTTTGATGCTGGGAGGTCTCTATCTTGCCTATGAGGGAGCCGAAAAAATTTATGAATATTTTGTACCGCACGAAACCGTTCATCAAGTTAGCAGTTTGGATGAGATTAAAACTCCCGAAGAGATTGTCGCTGATGAGAAAGAGAAGATCAAATCAGCAATCGTAACTGATTTTATCCTCTCGATCGAGATTGTTATTATCGCATTGGGGACAGTCACCCAAGAGTCTTTGGCGGTACAAGCGATGGTGGTTTCGCTGATTGCGGTACTGGCGACGGTAGGGGTATACGGTATCGTGGCGTTGATTGTACGAATGGATGATATGGGATATAAACTCATCAGTCTGAGCAACGGTAAAAAAGGTCTGCTTAGCACGATCGGAGAGCTTATGATTAGTGCCTTACCCAAAGTGATCAAAGGATTAGGATTTATCGGAACCTTTGCTATGCTGCTGGTCGC
>JACXUN010000046.1 GCA_014763905.1 Campylobacterales bacterium | reverse complement strand
GTTATATTTATTATGAAAGTGGTATGATTTGCCCTATATTAAGGGGTAACCTTTATGATTATAGAAAGGCAAGCATGACAATAACAAAAGAAGAGATAGAGAATCGCATCACCCTCTATGCCCTTATTTCACGGCTGATGATTACGGAAGTAGATGTTCAGTTTTTGGAACAGATTGAATCAAACGGAGCGATTTTAGATCTATTTCCTAACTATAAAGAGTGGGCAAAGCGTAAAGAGTTCAACAACTCTATTTTGAAAGAGCGATATTTAGATGTCGATTATGCCAACCTGTTTCTACTCCATTTAGTACCGTATGAGAGTTTCTACAAGCGTGATGATCAGATGATTGAAAGCGGCGGAGACAATCCGCTCATCCAGCTCTATAATGAACTTGATTTTAGAGTCGAACTGGACAAAGCCCGTGTGGTCAGTGCCGATCATATCGGAGTAGAGCTAGAGTTTATGTATATGCTCTGCGATGCGATCAAAAAAGCATTTGAAGCCGCAGATGAAGAGGGTATCCAAGAACTTTTAGAGGTACAGAAGAACTTTATGCAAGATCACCTACTAGATTGGGTACCGATGTATCTGATCAATATGAAACGCGAATCCCGAACTCCTCTCTACCACGACGGAGCCGAATTGGCGATGGAGTTCCTGCTGAGTGATTTTGAATATATCCATGAGCATCTCAAAGGGTAAGTGAACGGATGAACTTAACCTTGGACGTAAGCTCTTGCGTAAGAGCCAGCAGCAAATTTTCGGAATGTACCCGATGTGTCGATATCTGTCCGGTGCATACCATTGAGATCGTGGATAATATTCCCGCATTTACCCCCTCGGCGTGTATCGATTGCGGTGGATGTGTCGGGGTCTGTCCTACCGAATCCTTTTCATTAAAGAACTTCTCACCGATCAACTTCTTTTTTGAGACACTGAAATCTCAAACAACACAGTTGACCTGTCAAACCGATCTGCCGTGTCTCAGTACGCTCAATGTGGAGTACCTAATCGCTTTGGCACTCTCTAGTGATGAACCGATCATAATGAATGTCGATGCGTGCCAATGTGGAAAAGAGAGTGATCAACTCTCCCAACAGATACGACACAATATCGAAGAGGCAAACTTTATCTTAGAGAGTTTCAGTGATAAACACATTAAGATCGCCACGTTTACCCCAGAACAAACAAAGAAAGAGGAAACAGCCACCAATCGACGCGACCTCTTCTCGCTCAAAGCGGTCATGAAAAACAAACAGAGTTTTGAAGAAGCGGTCGATGCCGATGATCTCAAATTATTTGGACTCGACACCGCAACGATTGCTAAGATACGCAACAAAAAGATACCTGACAAACGCAAGCTACTCTTTTCGGTACTCAAACGGATCGGCAAACAAGAGCAGTACGATGTGATTGCCAGTGAAGATATCAGTTTCACCTCACAGAAATTTGTCGATGAACACTGTACCAACTGCCAGATCTGTTATCGTATTTGTCCCACCGGTGCGTTGAGCAGTGATGGGAAGTTCTCGCTTATCAACTTTGATGCGATGATGTGCGTCAAGTGTCACCTCTGCCACGATGTGTGCGAACCGGATGCGATTCATATCCAACCGGGATTTGAGATCAAAGAGTTCTTTGAACCGACACAGCGAACCTTGGCGACTTTCAATATCAAACGGTGCAACGAGTGTGGCAACTACTTCACCTATACCGGCGGACCGATTGAGTGTCCACGATGCCGTATCGAAGAGGAAGAGGCGATGGAGCTTCATCAAAACGCTAAAAAGATGGATTTTTAAGGAGAACCTAATTTATGGAACCACATGAGATACAACCCGATACGCAATTGTGTACCATTATTGGATTTAATGCCCAAACAGGTGACCGGCGACGCTATTTTAACAAGATACTCAAAATAAGCGGTATCAATGCCACGGCAATTGCTCTGAATATCAAGGAAGAGCATTTTCACTACACCATGACCAATTTGGCAAACTCCAAGGTCAATCGAATGATAATTGAGCCGGAGTTCCAAGCCGAGGTGATCAAATATTGTGACGAGCTGAATGAACGAGCCAAAGTTAGAGGCTTGGTTGGTTTTGTCGAGGTGGTTGACGGTAAGATCATCGGATACAATCTCGATGTAGATATCGATGAGTTGGTAGAGAATCCGGAATTTTTTGATGAACGGATGATCTTGGCGGTACGGATGATGCTCTTAGCCGAACGCTGGTACGGAGCCAAAATAGATTTGGATTTGATTCCGACAATTGTGTAAAATATTGAAAACTGTAGGTCGGGTTCTCCTGATCCCGACAATATAAAGGAGAAACAATGCTAGACAAAGACCTAGAAGATTTACGAGCCGAATTCGAGGCACTCAAAGAGAGCGGTGAATTCTGCACCGATGGAAGCTGCAGCACGGATGAAGAGGTTGACCTCAAAGACTATCCAAGCTATACCGAAGCCCTTTATGCCAAGATCGTAGCACCCAATGCCAGCGGTATCTATCTCTCACGATGGGATATCAAAGAGATCGCCGAAGCAGCGGGAGATTCCATGTCGATTCACCCTAGAAAACGGATGTTTGAACTGCTCATGAAATTTGCCGTGAGTCAAGAGCGTATGCAAGCAGTACTTGATGCCTTAGAGGATCATATTGAACGAAAAATTGAGATCTACGAAGAGTTACAAGAGACCTTCCCGCACTCCAAAGTGGTCTTTGAAGAGAAGATAGCCAAAGCACAAAAAACCGTCAAAACCTTCCCGCACATTATTAAAGAATACTTCTAATGATACCGATTAATGATCTCCTCTTCAAAATCAAAAAACACTCTCTCTTGATAATGAAGCGATTATCAAAGCCTACGCCTTAACTTCCCACGTATCTACTTTGGTCACTGGGATGAAAACAAACTCATCTCCATTGAACAGTGGGGACAAATCAAATGGGAAATCATGCGTCGAGCCTTTAGAGGATGCCGCAATATGGTGATCCATGCAACAGATCGACCAGACCTCTCTCGGGTAACAGACGGGACCTTGATGTTCCAAGACTGCAGCCTGCTCAATCAAGATATCTCTGATTGGGATGTCTCGCATTTTACACAGATGGGAGGTATGTTTAGAGGAGCCAAACGATTCAACCAAGATATCAGCAGCTGGGATGTCTCGCATGTCTACAACATGCAAAATATGTTCTACCGGTCACCGCTCTCTACCCTCAATTACGACAGTATCCTGAACGGCTGGGCGATGTTAAGTTTACGATCCAATGTCACGTTGGGAGCCAACCAAACCCACTACAGTGAAGAAGGTCGAGCCAGTCGACAATATTTGATCGACAACTTCGGTTGGAATATTGTGGATGCAGGGGAAATATAAACCTAAGCCGATTCACCGTATAATCTACCCTATAAAAAATTAGCGGTAGGGAATATGAAACCATCACTCAACACCTATCTTGACACGGTTCAACTGCTTAAGAGCTATCAAGGAACCCATGAAGCAAACCGAACCTTCGCCCTCCAACATCCAGAGCTAGCCTCCAAGCCGCAGCAGATGCTGCTTACTTGGGTAAGCAAATATCGCTTTGAGATTACCGAACCGCTCAACTCCAAAAGTTACACCCAACATTTTCAGGCGATCACACAGCTCTCCGCCTTTCTCTTCTTCGTCTTGGGATTTTTAACCGGATTTGGACTGCTCAGTTACAGCGGTGAGGCTCCGGTCAATGTGATCTATTACCTCTTTATCGCCATGCTGCTTCCGATTATCGGTATGATTTTATCGATTGTTTCTCTCTTGGGCGATAAAAATATCGGGAACTTTTTTGCCCACTTTTTCCCGCTCTACTGGTTGGAGAAGATACTGCAAACCCTCTCGCCCAAATACCGCACGACCTTACGCACCCACGTCGCTTTGCCCTATACTCTACAGCGTTGGCTCTTTGTCGAACGGTTACAGATGCTCTCCCTGCTCTTTTCGGTCGGACTGCTAATCGCCCTGCTGGTCATGGTAGTGGTCAAAGATATCGCTTTTGGCTGGAGTACCACCCTCGATGTCGCACCGGCAAGCTTCCAATCCCTGCTCAGTACCGTCGGCTGGATATGGCACGCATGGCTTCCTTCTGCCGTCCCTTCCATTGAACTGGTCGAGTTGAGCCAGTACTTCCGTTTGGGTGAGCGACTCGATAGCACTATGATTGCCAATGCCAACCGTCTCGGTGCATGGTGGCAGTTTTTGGCAATGACCACACTACTCTATGCCATTGGCTTGCGGCTGCTCTTTTGGTGCGTCACTCGGTTGGGATTGCAAAAAGCACTCGACAGAGCTTTTCTCCATATCGACGGGATAGAGAGACTTCAGCGTCATTTCCAAACCCCGTTCGTCACCACCCAAGCCCCCCAAGTAGAGACCCATCTCCCGCTTACCCAGACTAATGAGGAGCCGACTGTCCCTACTGAGAAAAGAGCTTATCCCCACATCTTTGGCTGGAACTGGACGACAGAGGAGATGCTGCTGATCCATGACAGCCGGCAGATTCAAGGTAAACAGACCCACGAAGCAGGTGGGAGTCACACCTTTAGCGAAGATGAAGCCATTGCCCGGCTAGCCCAAGGGTTGGTTCTGCTCTATGTCAAAGCTTGGGAACCGCCGACGATGGATTTTGTCGATTTTTTAGAACTGCTAATCGACAATCCAAAAGTCGAACGCATCCAGCTTTACCCTCTTGGTACACCGGCACAAGCCTACCGGAGTGACCCAAACGATGTCGAAGTGTGGCGACGCAAACTGCAGGGATTCAATCCTGCCAAAGTGGAGATTATCGATGCAACCTAAGCTCTATCCCAAATTCGCCGTCGTCGGACACCCCAACAAAGGCAAAAGCTCCATCGTCTCCTCCCTAGCACTTGATGATTCGGTACAGATTGCCAATACTCCTGGAACCACGCAGGTCAAAAGGGGATTCCCCCTCGTAGTAGATGGCAAGACGATTTATGAGCTATTTGATACACCCGGATTCCAACGGGCAAGACGGATTCTCGCTTGGCTCCAATCCCAAGAGCCGGTTACCGCCGACAAACGGGCGGACTTGGTCAAATCCTTTATCACCCAGCACCGGGACGATCCGCGATTCCATGATGAGATTGAACTACTAGAACCGATCATCGAAGGAGCCGGGATCATCTATGTGGTCGATGCCTCCAAGCCCTACGGAGCCGAGTATGAAACCGAGATGGAGATTCTCCGCTACACCGGACAGCCCTCGATGGCGATTCTCAATCTCATAGGCGATGAGGATTACCGAGAACAGTGGAAACGGGCATTGGGACACTACTTTCGGCTGGTGCGTACCTTCAATCCCATGACCGCCACCTTCCAAGACCATATCGCCCTCCTAGAAAGCATGGCACAGCTCAAAGAGGAGTGGACAGAGGATATCAAAACCGCCATCCAAGTCCTAACCAATCTGCATCAACAGAAGATCGACCAAACCATCGATGCGATTGTGACCCATATCCAAAAATCCCTCACCTACCAAGAGATACAGACCATAGCCACAGACAAAGCCACCAAAGTAGAAGAGTCACGTGCCATCAACCGTTACCAAACCCATCTGATACAGCAAGAGAAAGAGGTCGAAAAAGAGATCGAAACGATCTGGAACCACCGCAGCATCGACAAAGTCGAAAATCTCCTCGCCTTTGACAACGTCGGTCTCTTCTCCAAAGAGAGTGCCTCCATTTTCGGACTCAGCCAAAAAGAACTCATCGTCACCGGAGCCTCAGCCGGAGCCTTAGGCGGACTCGGGATCGATGCCTTAGCCGGCGGCAGCAGTCTGCTATTAGGCTCCCTCATCGGCGGTGTCGTCGGCGGTGTCGGTGCCATGCTGGGATTTGACAATCTCTACCATATCAAACTACTCGGACAACAGTTCGGACGACGCGAACTCACCATCGGCCCGATGCAAAATCTCAACTTCCCCTATGTCCTGCTAGGCAGAGCCTTATACTACGCCTCCCTCCTAGCCAAACGCTCCCACGCCTTGCGAAACACCTTGCACTTAGAGCATGAGACTTTTTATACCCAACAGATTATCGACAGTGAGATGCGAAAAGAGTTGGAGAAGCTGCATACCAAACTGCGTAAAGGGGAAGAGGTGAGTGAGGAGATGAGTGAAGCGTATCGTCAGGTTATTATGAAAAGCTTTCAAGCATTGATTTGCTCATAACCAAAAAAAGAGTGTGACGACAAATAGTTTAGACATCTAAAAAGGTAAAATACTTTCCTATTTGGTTATACTTCTGAATCTTGCTAAAGGTTCAGAACATCTAATGATTAACAATATCTACTTAGGTCTAAAATTCTCTTTCTCTTACTTTTCCATCCTTCCAATACCATTTAAGCGTACCGATAATCTTGCACAAAAAGAGGTTTTAGCCTCAATGCTCCTCTTTTTACCTTTGATAGGATTCACTTTAGGAGGTATAAGCATTATACTCTTCTCTTTTTTAGCCCCTTTAGGGTGGTATGGAGCCATTATCTCGGCTGTGGGCTATATGATACTTTATGGCTTCCTTCACACTGAAGCTGTAATGGATGTAGCCGATGCCATCTACGCTACTCACTCGGGTAAAAATGCCTATGCCATTATCAAAGAACCAACCGTCGGTGCTATGGGTGTTTTGTATGCTGTGGGATTGGTACTTTTAAAAGTTGCAGGCAGTGTCTACCTTTTAACCCATCATCTTTTTATGGAGTTTATCTCTGTATTAATCATCAGTCGTCTTTCACTTTTAATGCTCTTTAAAATCCATACATTTAAATCCTCTTTTACTATACAACTTAAAAATGCTCTATCCAAGGGCTATTTGATAACCTCTTTTCTACTCTTTAGCCTTCTTGGTTCATTTTTAACACCCTATTTTATCCTCATACTCATACAAGGAGTCGTTTTAGCCCTGATAATTTCATGGATTATAAAGTCAAAAATAGGTTTTGTCAATGGAGATGTTTTAGGAGCTACGCTTGAAGGAGTTGAGACTTTGCTGTTTATAGGTGTAGCGTTATGACTTTAACCCTTCTACGTCATGCAGCACCACCCAAAGAACAACAAAATCGATACCATGGATGGAGTAATCTCTCTATCGATGAAAGGCTGATTGATAGACACCAAATAGCACTGCTCAAAGCAAAAAAATTTGATCTAATAATCAGTTCAGATTTACAACGCTCTATTCAAACCGTTGAAACACTCCAACAACCTTTTGAAACTACAAAAGCACTTAGAGAAGTAGCGTTTAAAGCAGAGATTGAAGGAAAATCTTTTAGTGAAATAGAGCAACTTCCTAGCTTTAAAAAGCAATACTTAATAAGTGAAGAGCATTGGCACAACTACATTTGTCAAGAGTCAGCGAATGATTTTAGAAGACGAATCAAGGCTTTTTTGGCTACACTCCCCCAAAACAAAACAATACTCCTCTGCACACATGCAGGTACCATTAAAGAGATTTTGCGTATAGTAGGTCAACAACCTATAACATTAGGCTATTTAGAATCTATAGAGGTATCACTGGATTAATATCCCTGATTATGCTTCTCCTACAGCTTTAGAAAATTATATCCATAGAGTTTTAGCAGGCTATGGAAAAACTGAACAGCTTGAAATTAATTTTGGGTAGGGACTTATTTCAATTGACCATCGTGTAGGGTCGGTTCACCGACCGTTAATATATCAAACTATCTCTATTTTAATCTACAAAACTCCTCGTTAACACGTATGCATTCCCAACGCATCATTGCTTCGTTTCAAACCCTAAAAGGGCAAATTCAAATCACTGCTCGCCGATATATGAAGCAGACAAACAGATAGGTTTCAAACCCTAAAAGGGCAAATTCAAATTTGTTAGAAAAGCTAAAGATTTCTTGGTGGGGTTGCTGTTTCAAACCCTAAAAGGGCAAATTCAAATAATAACTTTTTCTCTTGACTTTTTTTTTGAATCGTGAGTTTCAAACCCTAAAAGGGCAAATTCAAATACTGGGAAGGAGAGTTTAAAGATTTAGATTGGTTGTTTCAAACCCTAAAAGGGCAAATTCAAATAAGCTGTATTTTCTAGGCAGTAGCATACACGCTCGTTTCAAACCCTAAAAGGGCAAATTCAAATGAATGATCCCCACAATTCCTTTACCATCTTCTTTTCGTTTCAAACCCTAAAAGGGCAAATTCAAATGTTTTTATTCGAAAATGATATGCTTTTTGTTAGTGTGTTTCAAACCCTAAAAGGGCAAATTCAAATATAAATAAAAAGTTTTATATCTTCAACCATAGGTTTGTTTCAAACCCTAAAAGGGCAAATTCAAATCTTAGGAGCGTTTTTATCATTCATTATTAGAATTGAGTTTCAAACCCTAAAAGGGCAAATTCAAATACAGCGACCTTGGGCTAGCTGCGGTATCATCAGGTGAGTTTCAAACCCTAAAAGGGCAAATTCAAATTACTTCTATTATAGCATTTCTCAATTCTTTTTTCAGTTTCAAACCCTAAAAGGGCAAATTCAAATAAATCTTTGAAAGTTTTATCGCTACAAAGCGAAAAACGTTTCAAACCCTAAAAGGGCAAATTCAAATCATCTTTCAAAGATCCGCTGAAAAGCTTTCCCATGAAGTTTCAAACCCTAAAAGGGCAAATTCAAATCCACATAAAGTGGTGGTTATAAATGACGGAAGTGACGGTTTCAAACCCTAAAAGGGCAAATTCAAATGACTGCCCTTCTACATTAGTCTCATAGTTAGATTGTTTCAAACCCTAAAAGGGCAAATTCAAATCTCGTTTGGAGCATGCAACTATCACTGTTTATATTGGTTTCAAACCCTAAAAGGGCAAATTCAAATCAACCAGAAGAAGACAAAGTAATAAAAACACAAGAGTTTCAAACCCTAAAAGGGCAAATTCAAATAATGTAAATGGAAAAAAAACACATTCCAAATC
>JACXUN010000263.1 GCA_014763905.1 Campylobacterales bacterium | reverse complement strand
TTTTGAATTAACTCGTTAGTCCCGCAAAAATTTGACTTTGCCTACAAAAAACCTCGTAAAGCTGTGACTATGATATCCCGTCGAACTCAGGTTAATAGAATGAAATGGTTTACACTGTGATGAGAGCGGGTCGATAACGAAGAGGAGGTGGGTCACTGAAACCCGCCAAAATCCCCAAATCCGCCAAAACTCATGGAGCTAAAGTTGGGGTCGCTATACCCAAACTGAGCCGAGGTGGAGCGTAGCATCATAATGTCCATTTTGGGATCGATTCCCTGTGGGCAGACGGCAGTACACTCACCGCAGAGGGTACAGTCCCAGATGCCGTTGGTCTGGATCGCATCGATTGCCGGTTTGGCATCGGCTTCTCTCGGATCTGTACTGTAGCGATAGACCCGTGTCAGGGCAAAAGGACCGATGAAGTTGGGGTTGACCGCAAGTACCGGACAGGCAGAGTAGCAGGAGTCGCAGAGGATACAGTCGCTCTGCTTTTCGGTTAGTTTGACCGCTTGTTTCGTGATGACGGCATCGTGGCTGCTCTGAAGCCATGCCTGAGACTGTTGTAGTGTCGCTCTGGCTTCGCTTTTATCGACTTTTAGATCACGTTCTACTGCATGATAGCGTAACGGTTCGATATGATCACCCTCAGTGAGCCGATAGGCACAGGCAAGCTGTTCTCGTCCATTGACCCGTACCGAACAGGTTCCGCAGACACCCGAACGGCAGTTGGAGTTAAAGGTGAGGCTAGGATCTATTTGCTGTTTGATATGATAGAGGGCTTGCAAGAGTGTAGGAGTTTGGAAGGGAACCTCATAGGTTACGATGGCTTCGGTTCTTTGGATAGTTAGTTGCATGGGGTACCGCCTCTCGTTCCCGATCTCTTGACTAGGAACGCATATAGGAATTTTGATAGCTTTGTGAATGATAATAGATATGCCATATCAGGAGATGTGGAGCGAGGTTTGCAAATCTGAAACATACTACTGCACCACCTTTACCAGTCTATTTTGCAAGATACCCTCTTCAACCCAAAAAACAGAATGAGCCAAGAAACTCGGCTCTTCATTTGGATAGGCACGTTTATAGTGAGCTCCTCGGCTCTCATCTCTTATCAATGCCGCATTGATGACTACCTCTCCTACTTCTAGCAGGTTGATAAATTGGAGGAAGTCGACCAAATTGCTGTTGTGTTCCCGGTTTTTATCTGTGATGCCCATATCATCCAGTGATGCTCTGAGAACCCGCAGGGTATTGAGGGTATTGTTGAGTTGGTTGTTGTCACGAACGATACCGACCGTCTGATAGAACTGTTCACCTAAAATTTGCTGTTCGTCATAAAAATTCATCATAAACGGATACTCCTCGAACAGTCCTTCGATATACTCCTGGTCAGCTTCCAACCGTTCCTCGTTCCCATGCTGAGCGTGGGAATGCATACGTGAGCGATTGGCGGCATTCACCCCCGCCAATCGCCCCATAGAGACGATCTCCAAAAGCGAATTCCCGCCCAGTCGATTGGCTCCGTGGATTTTGGCATTGCTGCACTCTCCGACGGCGTAGCAGTTTTGAAGCCCGTTGACCGCCAATTGATCATTGACATCGATTCCGCCCATCGTATAATGAGCCACCGGTTTAATAGGGATCAGCTCCGAAACAGGATCGATCCCCTCATAGAGTTGGCAGAGATGTACCTCTTGGGGCATGAGTTTCAGCAGTTTCTCTTTACCAAAATGCCGCACATCCAAAAATACAGACTCTCCCTGTTCTATCTCGGCGGCGATTGCCCGGGCTACTACATCACGTGGCAGCAGCTCATTGACAAACCGTTCTTCTTGACCATTGACCAGATACCCCCCTTCGCCTCTGGCACTCTCTGAGATCAATACCGAAGAGCTTTGGAGTGCGGTAGGATGAAACTGGACAAATTCCATATCTGATACTCTGCCACCGGCACGTAATACAGCAGCAATTCCGTCACCGGTGGCTCCTTCGGCATTGGTGGTATAGTTTTTATAGAGGGAACCATATCCGCCCGTAGCGATAATGGTTACCTTGGCATAAATGGCTTGAACCGC
>JACXUN010000262.1 GCA_014763905.1 Campylobacterales bacterium | reverse complement strand
AGATAAAAAAATAATTGCAGAAATAAAAAATAAATGGAACACTACAAAAGGAAATCATAAAGTTGCAATATATGATGATATAGCATCGGTATTAACTACCATTGGAGATAAATTTACTGGATATTATGTAGAAGTAGTTCCTAAAAAAGCGACCCCTTATAATAAAGAGTTTACTCCTTCAGATAATAAAACTCATTCACAAAGAACAGCTAACCCTAAAATTAGAGTAATAGATGGTAAAAGTTTTTATGCAATGATAACTGGTGATAAAAATGCTATATTTAAAATTTATGATGAAATTGTCGTAGAACTTAATAAACTTAACTTAAATACAGATGATGATTTTAAAAAGCTTTTAACAAAGGCTTACGGAGAACCAACTCAATAATTTTAATTTTTTATCAGCAGTGCTAAAATGCTCAAAAAGGGTATCCATTGACAATCTATTTGGCAGATGTATGGGTAAAGAAAAATGAGACAGGCTACTTTTAAGCATATAAACTTATATGTTTGATGAGTACAGTATAAAAACAAATCATCGTATTTTCTTGATTGCTGTGACTAGCCAGCTAACACCCAAGCTAAGTAGCAGGCCTGCCTTAGGCTGGCCTGTCCGCTTGATCGCCTTGTTGGGCTTTACGGAACGCAGGCTTTGTGTCATACCAAGTTGCTTTTGCATCGAGCAGTAGTTTTGCAACCAACATAGCACCTGTAACTTGTCCGACGACAGGAATGGACAGAAGCAATCCAATGGCTCCAATCTTTGCAAACTTCAACCCAGTTGCTCGGGCGGCAAGACGTTTGAATGCTTCCCAGTTGATCTCGCCCCGCTGGTGTCGGCGCCAAAGCTCCCACACCACAAGCCCAGCAGAAGCTGCTCCAAGCGCCGGAAAATAGTCCCAGAAATTGTCAGCTTCCTGGGCAGCGACCATTCGGTCTACGAAGTCTTCAACATTTGCGGTTAGTTCATCGTTTGATTGCCCCGATGTAGGCACATCCATGCGCTGCGCCAGTTCATCAGTGACGAGAATCTCCCCGCCGGGGTGTCGTTCAATCCAATCGGTTACATAGGACGCGTCATCTGTAGCCTTTAGTTGTGCCTCCCACGTTTCTCCTGTAGAGTGGTCAATCAGCTGTATGTCTGTGTCTGGGTGGTTGGTTGCGTCAAAGAATGAGGCATAAACACTATCGCCGTCTTCATTTTCAACCCGGACAAACTCCATTTCATGCAGGATTCCTTTGACGTTTGAGACAAGCCCTGGAACCTGATCTTCGTCAAGACCGCGCAGGTAGTCCTGAATTTCTGAAAGGGGTGCATTTTCGAGCACTGAGTTTGAACGCCTGAGCGCCGCCAAAACCGCGTGATCACCTTCCTCTAGATTTCCTGTTTCATCAGTAATGGCTACGGTCGAAAGGGCTGCAACGATTGCCGCAGAATCGAAGTTCGAGCGGAGATAATGAAGGCCTTTGGAAGTAGCCACTGTCTTACTCTTCCTGCTTTGCTTTGATGTTCTGCTCCTCGGCCGAGCCCTTCTTTTTACCCTCTTTGAACGCGGCTCTCCAGATTGCCTTTATCTGCTCGTCATTGAGTTTTTCGTTCTTCGCCTTGGCGGTGAAATAGGCGTCTGACACCTTCATCACGGCATATGTGAGACCATAAACGAGTGGGATGGTGAGCATACCCCCAACACCAAAAGCAACTACTTTCCAGATACTTATGGCGATCTGCTGCGCAATGATGCCCATACCGACGATGCTGATGATCTCCTTGATCCAATCGGACACATCCGATTCGCTGATTGGCACGCCGTGAATGGCTGCGATTCGGCTGGCGAAATACGCCTGAATCGGCGTAAGCACGAAGATGTCTGCGAACGGTATCGGCTGAATCGCGACTCCTGCGCAAGTGGCACAAGCAATGTGTGTGATGCGCGACACCTTCTGCTCGACGGTGATGTCGGTGCGATGTTCAATCTCAGTGATTTCATTCTTGATTTTGTCGTAAATGCTCATGACCGCCCCCCTGTTGTAAGGTCCAACTATATTATTCATAGTAAAAATAGTACTAATTAGTTACTTAATATGGCATAAAGTATA
>JACXUN010000261.1 GCA_014763905.1 Campylobacterales bacterium | reverse complement strand
TAGAATTCTTCTTTCTTTTATTAATTCCCCCTAATGTTTTTAAATACTATCGTGTCCGGTTCTAAATCTAAACCTAAAATATTCCGTACTATGAACAACACTTTATTTCCTCAGATCTTTTAGCAGACAATTGTTACTGATATGTTTTAATATGCTATGTGCTTGGATGAAGTGAATAGGAAGCTTTAGGATCTCTCCATAATTGTTGAAAAGGGTATTCTATGCCCATCCGATGGGGTATGATTCAACTCTTTGGATGGATTAGTTCTTTGTAATATACGGTTTTATTGCTGTTTTAGTTCCAATCGGTAGTATGATTGGAGTATTTTAAGTTCGATTTTTATAAGCGCTATTTCATTCTCTTTGAGTTTGCCGATAATGCTGTTGAGCTCTTTGATGGTAGTGATCGATTGTTTGTTGATCTTTTTTATCGTATCGCCAGCTTCAATACCAACTGCTTTGGCGGTTTGAAAGGTTGCAATAGCATGAATTCCATTTGTATCTTCTCTGAGTATTAGTCCTATCTTCTCACACTCATCCGATGAACCGGCATTATTGCTCTCTTTTTTATCATTAAGGAATGCTCCTAAAATTACATCGGTATTCATTTTCTGTTTATCACGATAGAAAGTGAGGTTAAGTGTCTGATTTGGCTTTGAGTGTTCAATATAGCGGTGTAGCTCTCCGCCGTCGTGTAGTTGGACATCATCCACTGCTACTACAGCATCTCCACTGCGTAAACCACTTTTCTCAGCAGGGGAATTAGGGTCAATCCGACTAATATATACAGACGCTTTGAGCCTGATTTTTCGAGATATACGTTCGGATAAAAGAAGTTCAGCCCCTAGATATCCTCGTTGGATAGGATTTTCTTGTATAAGCCGAGTTGCAATGCGTCGTACATCACTTATGGGGATCGCAAAACCTATATTTGTGTAGTTCCCTTGTTTTGAATAGTAGGTAGAGTTCATACCGATCAATGCGCCATTTGGTTAAAGAGGGGTTCGCTCGAATTACCCAGATTGATGGCGGCATCGATTTGTATAAATCGTACGTAAGGATAATTGGCCAAAAAACGATTGTTCGCGCTTACAATACCGTAGGTGACACTGTGACCTAACGAAAAGGGAGAACCTATGGCAAATACACTGTCGCCCGCTGAAACGGATGAATTGGATTCTTACAATACGGGAGCGCTAAAGGCGGATGATTCTAAAGCAGCGATGTTGGTTTTATCATCTTTGGCAATAAGTTTCACACTGTATTCTCGGTTGAGTGTATCATGGAACACCCCATGACCGAAGTGACGGTTAAAGCGGTAAAAATCCATTTACCGATTTTATGATGTTTCTCTTTATTCTCTAATACGCCGTTTTGATACGATTTGTAGGTAGAGATCAAAAGATAGATCCAACCCCCGACAGCAAAAAGGGCTATCAAAATATGGATGAGCAAAAATATAAGGAGAAAATCATACGATAATGGGCTTTGTTTGGCGTATTCGACAAATCCACCGGTAATACGGACACCGATTTCAAATATTAGGACCATCACAATCGTTACCGCTAAAATAACAAACTGGCTTTGATAATGGAGTTTACTATTTCCTCGAATGGCTTGATAAATGGAGAATGCCAATAAAAAAGGGAGAAGTGCAAAATAGATCGTCACTATATCCATGTACATAAGTGCTTTGGTTCCTAAAAAACCCGGTTCAAAAAACATAGAAATCCCCAATGAAGTGAATGCGATGTTATAGCGAGTATTGGATGTTTAAGAGAGTGAAAGAAGGAGTATGACAGCGTTAGTAACGCTGTCATAGATCGATTAACGCTCTTCGTGAGAAGCGCCAGCGATCACTTTGCGTGATACAGTGTATGGAATCAACGCAGCTGCGCGTGATCGTTTGATTGCGATCGTAACCATATCTTGATGACGTTTGCAGTTACCTGTCAAACGGCGTGGCATGATTTTGAAACGCTCAGAGAGTGAATATTTCAAAGAAGCTATATCTTTGTAGTCAATGAAATCAACTTTTTGCTCGCAGTATTTGCAATAACGTTTTTTGTATTTTCTTTTTTCTGACATGGTTCTATCCTTGTGCTTATTCTAA
>JACXUN010000045.1 GCA_014763905.1 Campylobacterales bacterium | reverse complement strand
AGATAAAATAAAAATAAAAATAAATATATTTTTTGTGGATTATTTGTGGAATAAAAACGAAATGTTACAAATGTTAAAAATTTAAAAAAGAGAAGATAGCTCCTATTTTATGGGATGTCGAGTAAACTGTTAGAGCAACTTTGTGATACACATTGAGAAGTAAAAAAGTAGATTTTTTATTCGTAATAAGCTTTTAGTGTTTTTTTTGCTATACTTACGGGCATAAATTTAAACAATTAGGAGAGTGTCATGGCACTATTTGATGATGTAAAAGAAGTAGTTGTAGAGCAACTAAACGTAAGCCCGGATGAGGTGAAAGAGGACTCCAAGTTTGTAGAAGATCTTGGTGCAGACAGCCTTGATGTTGTTGAACTCGTTATGGCACTTGAGGAGAAATTTGAAATCGAAATCCCTGACGAAGATGCTGAAAAAATTGCTACCGTAGCAGATGCGATTGCTTTCATCGAAAAGATTCAAGGTTAATCAACCTTTTATAAACCCTACTACTTATATAGTGTAGGGTTTATTTTAACATATATTTGAGAAGTTATAGTACAATCTAAAATATCTTCTGATATATATCTTAATAGTATAGGAGATCGAGTGAAACGTGTAGTAGTTACCGGCTTAGGAATGATCAACAGTGTAGGGCAAGATAAGGAAACGGCATTTTCTGCCATTTTAGAAGGAAAATGCGGAATCAAAAAGATTGAGTCTTTTGATATCAGCCAATACTCTGTTCAAATTGCAGGTGAGATTGTTGATTTTGACCCAAGTGAAGTAATGGATGCTAAAGAAGTAAAAAAAGCAGATCGTTTTATTCAATTGGGGATGAAAGCGGCCAATGAAGCAATGGCAGATGCCAATATTGAAGAATCTGTTAATAAATTCAGATTTGGAATTGTATCAGCATCGGGTATTGGAGGTCTTCCTAATATTGAGAAAAACTCGGTTATTTGTGAAACCAAAGGACCGCGTCGTGTCTCTCCATTCTTTATCCCCTCCTCATTAGTCAATATGCTGGGTGGATTTATCTCCATTGATCATGGACTCAAAGGACCAAACCTTTCAGTAGTAACCGCATGTGCAGCCGGAACCCATGCGATCTCTGAAGGAGCCAAAACCATTATGCTTGGCGGTGCGGATAAGATGTTGATTGTCGGAGCCGAGTCTGCAATCTGTGGTGCAGGAATCGGTGGATTTGCTTCGATGAAAGCATTGAGTACCAATAATGAAGATCCTCAAGGAGCTTCACGACCGTTTGATGCCGATCGAAGCGGTTTTGTTATGGGTGAAGGAGCCGGTGCATTGGTACTAGAAGAGTATGAAGCAGCGGTAGCCAGAGGAGCCAGAATCTATGCTGAAGTAATCGGTTTTGGTGAGAGTGGTGATGCGAATCATATTACGACACCGGTACCGGATGGTCCGCTTCGAGCAATACAGGCGGCATTAAGCATGGCGGGAGATGTCAAAGTAGACTATATCAATGCTCACGGAACCAGTACGCCGGCAAACGACAAAAATGAAACCGCAGCAATCAAAGAGGCATTCGGCGGAGCGGCAAACTGTCCTCCAATTAGTTCTACCAAAGGACAGATCGGACATTGCCTCGGTGCTGCCGGAGCGATTGAAGCGGTTATCTCGTTGATGGCAATGCGTGATGGAAAAATTCCTCCGACGATTAACTACACGACACCGGATCCTGAGTGTGATTTAGATTATGTTCCAAATGTGGCAAGAGATGCCGAGTTGAATGTGGTCATGAGCAACTCGTTTGGTTTTGGTGGAACAAACGGAGTCGTAATCTTCAAAAAAATATAAGGATGTTGCATGGCAACTTATTTAGAGTTTGAGAAAAAAATTGAACAACTTCAGAATGATATCGATTCAGCTCGGGCAAGAGATGATCAATATGCACTGGAGAGTTTTCAAAAAGATTTAGATAAAGAGGTAAGCAAAACCTTTAAATCACTCAGTGATTATCAAAAGTTGCAGTTGGCTAGACATCCAGATCGTCCGTATGCATTGGACTATATTCGTTTGATTATGAAAGACTACTATGAGATTCACGGTGATCGAGCGTTCCGTGACGATCCGGCGATTCTCTGTTATTTGGGTTATATCGATGGTCAAAAGACGATGATAATCGGTGAACAAAAAGGACGGGGAACCAAGCATAAACTGAAGCGAAACTTCGGAATGCCCAATCCGGAAGGATACCGAAAAGCACTCCGAGCCGTACGTTTGGCAGAGAAGTTCAATATTCCAGTATTGATGCTGATCGACACTCCGGGAGCCTATCCGGGATTGGGTGCAGAAGAGCGTGGACAGAGTGAAGCGATTGCCAAAAACCTGTTTGAGTTCACCAGTGTCAAAGTCCCGATGATCTCTGTCGTCATCGGCGAAGGGGGATCGGGTGGTGCCTTGGCTATCGGTGTAGCCGATAAGTTAGCGATGATGCGTTATTCAGTCTTTTCTGTTATCTCTCCGGAAGGGTGTGCCGCAATTTTATGGAATGACCCTAAAAAAGTAGAGCAGGCAAGTAGTGCTCTCAAAATCACGCCAAGTGATCTTTTGGAACATGGTTTGGTGGATGATGTGCTAGATGAGCCGTTGATCGGTGCTCACCGTGAGAAGCAAAAAGCAGCAGAAGTACTCAAAACTTACTTTATGGAAAATCTCAAAGCACTTCAAGCTATGCCGGTGGATGAGATGTTGGAAGCTCGATATAAACGATTGACCTCTATCGGAGCATTTGCTGAATAAAGCAGGTCATCTTCTTATCATTTCTCTTTTGCTTTATGTGAGAAATGATAGCAAACCCCTTTACTTAGGGGGCTTGTCTTCTTTTTTAAAAATCTCTTCAGTTTTTACGGGTTAGTCACAACAAATCCGTTACCGAATTGCCCAGTTGCAAGAGCATTTTTGGCATCGTTGTAGCTGGTGAAACCAAGTACGATTCCTTTATAAATCGTTTTGCCGTTTAGATTTCCGGTATTAACCTTCACCGGTCGTCCCGCAGCGACACTCTGTGCAGCACTTTGTGCGGCATCATAGCTAGAATAGGCTCCGACTTGGATACCGACACTGCCGCTGCCGACGGTTGAAGAGGTATTGCTATAGGTAGAAGTTGCACTAGAAACGGTTGATGGGGTACTGCCTTTGACCAGACCGTTAGGGAACTGTCGATTCTTCAGCTCTTCGGCTTCAGCTCGGGAAGTAAATCCTTCAATTAATAGACGATAGTAACCATTACCACTCGGCTCGACAAAGGTTCTATATTTTGGATCAAGGCTTAACTCTGCTCTCTTCTGTTCGGCAAGAGCCGCATTGCTATACGCTGCCACTTGGAGTTGGATACCACCGGTTTCGCTTTGACCGGCATAGGTCGTTTCAGCCGAATAGTCTGAAGGGGTTGTATAGACGCCACTTGAGGTGTAGACCGAATTGGTTTCATAGGTTGTCGGGTTGCCATAAGCCCCGTTGGCACTGTTGTAGAGACCCGGTGTTGTTGAGGTATAAGCTCCACTTGAAACTTCAGAACCATCGGTCGTATAAACCGTACCGCTAGAGGCACTCGGATAAACAACGGTCTCACCTTCAGTGATCACACTTGGTTGATAGGCACCGGTTGTAGTGGCTCCCTCATAAATTACGCCGTTGCTATCGGTACTAGCAACAATGGTATCAGTCGGTTTAACACATCCGCTTACTAAAAAGGCAATCGCAGCCGTTGATATTAAAAATTTTGTACTCTTGTTCATTAGATACATTCCTTTTTTTAAGTTAATTATAACCATCTCTTTATATCAAAACTATTAATATTGTTAGTCGCTGTGCTATTTTAGCTTTTTTTGGTACGTTCTTTGCGGCTGGAGGAGGAAAACTGGAGCAGATCGTCTGTAGAGTGAACATAATCCGGTAGATTTTGAAGGGAGATACGAAATACTTCGGCTGTGGTTAAGGCATCACTGTAGGCACGATGGTGTACTTCTGTTCCGATCTCCAAAAGCTCATTGAGATATGCCAGTCCGTATCGTTCGCTCTTAATGGTTCGTTTGGCTAAATCGATTGAACAGAGTTTAGAGTTACCGATGGTTCCCAGTCCAAAACGGTCAAAAGAGTGATTGAGAAAGCCGTAATCGAAATCGGCATTGTGTGCCACAAAAACAGCATCGTCTAAAAAAGTCCGCAGTTTGGTCAACACCTCTTGCCGACTCGGAGCACCGACCAAATCTTCGGGGACAATACCGGTGACTTTTGTGATATATTCCGGCAAAAAAGCACACTCAACGAAGCTCTCAAAATGGTCGATAATCTGACCGTTTTGTACCATCACCGCTCCCACCTCAATCACTTGGGCATGTTCCGGTTTGCTGCCGTTGGTTTCGATATCAATGATACAGAATTTCTGCTCTCTATACGGAGTCGTATAGGTCGTAAGCCGATACTCCTCATTCTCTTTTTCTATCGGATAGCCTGAGGCTTGCAGGAGCAGAAAAAGGGTATCGGCATTCTCAAACAGGGTGGTATGTTTGGAGACGATACGTTCGTATGATGCCGGTGAGAGCCGCCCGTTATTACGTCTAAAAGCGGCGGTTAACTCCTCATAAACTCTTCGCATTTCGTATAAATCTGCTCACCTTTTCATGATCTTTTCGCCCTTTGATACGCTCCACACCTGAACTGACATCAACCCCGTAAAAGTTATACGGTTTCAGCTCATGGAGATTTTCGGGTGTTAATCCGCCTGCCAAAATGATTTTGGAACAGTCTACTCCGTCAAACCACGATAAATTGAGCCGCTTGCCACTGCCGCCGTACTCCTCACAGTAGGCATCGACCAGACGGTATCGATCGGCATATTGTAAGATATCTTTGGGTTCTTTGGCTCGAACAACCGGCAGAGCTTTACCGCCTAGCATATCCAATGACTCGGCATCTACTTCAAAATGAATCTGACTTGCGGTCAAATTGCAATAGTTGCAAATGGTATCAATCGTATCGATTCCTTCATTGACAAACAGACCGATCCGACCGATAAACGGAGGCATCTTATCGATAATCTTTTTGGCATCAGCTGGGGTAATATATCGCGGTGACTCGCGATAAAATACAAATCCTAATGCATCGGCTCCCGCTTCGATCGCCTGTATCGCATCATCATAATTGGTTATTCCGCATATCTTTACTCTCATCTGCTATACTCCCTTATTTTAATGAATCTATCGCTGCTTTGTATCCCGCTTGATGTCCGAAAACATAAGAACCGGCGACCACAATATCAACGCCCGCCTCTCTGAGCTGATTGAGATTTTGATCATTGACCCCGCCGTCTATTTCGATCAGGCAGGAGGGGTTATGCTTCTTGATTAACGCTTTGAGCCGTTTGGCACGTTCGATAACGCTTGGGATAAATTTTTGACCGCCAAATCCCGGATTGACACTCATGAGCAATACCATATCGATATCTCCTAAGAGAAACTCAATCGCCTCCGGCGGAGTATGCGGATTGAGCGTCAATGCCGGTTTGATGCCGAGTGAACGAATCTTCTGAATCAATCGGTGCGGATGTTTCTCCTCTTCGATATGAAATGAGATATAACCCGGCTTCAATGGAGCGAACAGATCGACAAAAAAACTATTGTTTTCAACCATAAGATGAATATCCAAGGGTTTGGTTGTGGCTTTGGCGACGGCAGAGACCACTACCGGACCGATAGTGAGATTGGGAACGAAATGCCCATCCATCACATCCACATGTACCAAATCACAACCTGCTTCGCAAATCGCCTTGACCTCATTGGCTAAATTTCCGAAATCTGCAGAGAGAATACTTGGTGCGACTAACATTATTTAAAACCTACCTACTCTTAAAAAATATCCGACATTATAACGTAAAGCCTAGGGGGTATCCCTTTGGCTCTCTCAATATAACAGCAATTTGTTAAACAGTTAGGTTTTTTGACACAAATTCTACCCAGCAAGTTCTCTTTAAACAACTTTTGACTATAATCGCACAACTTTTTCAGACGCTACTCAATGCCTCTGACAACACACCATTTAATCAATTAAACAAAGGGTTTATCATGGCAAGAAAATGTCAAATATCAGGTAAAGGTCCATTGGTTGGAAACAATGTATCACATGCTAACAACAAAACAAAAAGAAGACAGCTACCAAACCTTCGGTCAGTCAAAGTAACACTCGAAGACGGTACAACCAAAAGAATCAGAATCGCAGCCTCTGAGTTACGAACGATGAAGAAAAAAGCGGCTCAGGCGACTGTAGAAGCATAATCTCTTCTCTTCTAAATCAGAGAAGGTCTGAGTAGTCAATGAATCAGCTGCTGTACTCCGTTAAGAAAGGACAAAAGTAGCTTGGCTTCTCAAAATCAAATCAAAAAGTTTCTCGGATGGCGGGAGACTGTTAAACCGCATATAACCTTAAATGATGAGTTATATGTCCTCTTAGCCCCTTTTAGACTTCCTCTAATCTTAACTGTACTGATCATGTTGTTTGGAACACTTGGTTATATGGCTATCGAAGAAGATATGAGTTTTGCCAATGCCCTGTATCAAACCGGTATTACCTTTACGACCGTAGGATTTGGCGAATTTCATCCGCTTTCCAAAGCAGGAAGAATCTTTACCATCACTTTAATTATTTTTGGTTTTTTGATCTTTTCAGTTGCGATAGGGATTATCGTAGAGGTCTTAAATCGGGGAGAACTGCAAAAGGTTATCAAGGAGCGACGAATGCTATACGACATCGCACGACTCAAACACCACTATGTGATCTGCTACCATAATGAATTTACCATTCAAGTGACCAAATATCTGCGAGAGAGTCATATCCCTTTCGTGGTCATTGATCCGAGTGAAGGCTTGGAGGAGATCGCCGCAAAATACCGCTATCCCTATTTCGTCAAAGCAGAACCGCATACGCATGAGGCGATACTCAAATCTCACCTCTCCAGTGCCAAAGGGGTTATCACATTAGCCGGTAATATTGCCGATAATATTGCAACGATCGCTTCGGTGCGGCTCTATGAAGAGGAGATCGGACGAATGCGTTCGTATCTGGTTATCTCCAATGCTCATGCGGTCAGTGATGAAGAGAAGCTAAAAAAACTAGGTGCCAACAAGGTGGTCACCCCGACCAATATCATGGCTCAGCGTATCAATGCGATGGCAATACGTCCTGATATGGAGAACCTGCTGCAGGAGTTTCTTTACCGCCAAGATACCCCGCTCGATATGGAAGAGGCGAGAGTCGGCAAAGTCTCATGGCTTACGTTGCGTAAAATCAAAGATGCCAAATTTAGAGAGATCGCCAATGTAACCATTATCGGGATACGCTATAAAGATGGAACATTTGTTCCGATGCCCAAAGGGGAGACAACCATTACCGAGGGAAGCAAACTGCTGCTGATTGGTCCCAGCGAGGGGATACAAAAAGCCAAAAAAATTATACGAAAACCTATACAACCAGAGGAGATGAAACATGTTTAATCTATTATCATTGCAAGGCGGTATCGACAATGTAGAAGGATTCTACAGTGACGGTGTCAATGTCGGCTTAAAAACCAAATCGGTCAATCCCGATCAGATAGACGGAGATGTGGCATTTATCCGTTCCGATAAACTGTGTGAGGTAGCAGCTCGTTTTACCACCAATAAGTTTCAAGCCGCTCCCATTAAGCATTATCAAAAGTATCCTGAAGGGTTTCAGACCAATTTTCTGCTCATGAATGCCAAAAACGCCAATGCGATGACCGGAGCCAAAGGGGTAGAAGATATCGATGCTCTTTTTGAAAAGCTCGGTAATCATATCACGCTGCACAATCCGATTATGAGTTCTACCGGGGTCATCGGATATCGGCTCAAACAAGATAAAATCAGTGCGGCATTTGAACAGTTTGACTATAACGCCAAAAACTCTGATAAAGCGGCTCGTTCTATTATGACGACCGATCGGTTCAAAAAAGAGCTCTGTTTCAGAGTAGAACTCGATAATGGAACCGCCTTTCATATTGCGGCAATCTGTAAAGGGGCAGGGATGATCAATCCGGCGATGGCGACGATGCTCTGCTTCATCACCACCGATGCCGACATCCCAAAAGCCGATATGGAAGAGCTGCTTAGCGAAGCAACTGAACAATCGTTCAACCGAATTTCGGTAGACGGCGATACTTCGACCAATGACACCATTATGCTGTTAGCCAATCAAGCCAGCGGTGTCTATCACAAAGAGGCGTTCCGTCAAGCTCTCAATAAGATTACCTTTGAATTGGCAATGATGATCCTCCGAGACGGTGAAGGAGCCAATAAATTGGTCGCTTTTGAGGTCAAAGGAGCCAAAAATGATGCCGAAGCCCGTCAAGCCAGTATCGCACTGAGTAACTCACTATTAGTTAAAACGGCTCTGTTTGGAGAAGATCCCAACTGGGGACGAATTGCATCAACAATTGGAGCCAGCGGTATCGAGTGTGATGACACTACTCTGACCATTCATTATGAACATTTGCTCATATACTCCAATGACCAGCGGGAGCTGGATAAAGAACGTGAGAACCAAGCCTATGCCATTATGAAGAACGACAGCTTCCGAATTATCTGTGATCTAGGCATCGGTGAGGGGAGTTATACCTCTTATGGCTGCGATTTGAGTTACGATTATGTTAAAATTAATGCAGAGTACCGTACTTAGGAACACTCAGCAACTATTTTAATATGTTTTTAACATGTTTCATATTACAATTAAGTTCAGTTAAACACAAGGAGTCGTGATGCTACATGAGTATAGAGATGAAATTACTGCATTAAAACAAACTAATGCTCATTTTGCACGAATTTTCAACGATCACAATGAGTTGGATCAGCAAGTGGAGGATGCGGTAGAGGGGAGAACTCCACTTAGTGATGTAGAGATCGAGGTGATGAAGAAGAAAAAGCTTCTACTGAAAGATGAGATGCTCAAAATGATTATGGATCATAAAAAAGCCAATCAATAAACAGTTGTTCATCCGCTTTTGGGTGAACCTGCTAAAAATTATTACAAATTAACACAAACTCATTAACTTCTCAATTTTTTACCAAAAAGATTTAAATT
>JACXUN010000044.1 GCA_014763905.1 Campylobacterales bacterium | reverse complement strand
ATCTTCAGATTGGCATCGATAATCTCTTTGCATACTTTGACCACTGCCTCTTTGCCTTTTGGCATGGTGACAAACGGAGCGTTGGCTAAATCGATACCAATTTTGGCAGCCACATAACCTGTCTGTTTCGCTTTTAATCGCATGAACTCTCCTCCTTATTTTATTATAGTGTCTTCTCTATCAGGGCTGGTTGAGATAATACCGATCTTACACCCCACCATCGCTTCCAACTCTTGGATATAAGATTTGGCGGTTTCGGGCAAGTCATTGAAACTTCGTACCCCTTCGGTTTTATCCCATCCCGGGAATGTTTGATAAACCGGTTTAGCCGTCTCTAAATCATACGGTACATAATCGATGGTTTTGCCGTCAATCTCATACGCAACGCATACCTTAATCTCTTCAAATCCATCCAGAACATCCAGCTTCATCAAAGCGATCTGATCCACACCGTTGACTCGCACCGCATGACGCATCGCCACCGCATCAAACCAACCGCATCGTCTCGGTCGCCCGGTGGTCGTTCCAAACTCATGTCCGTTCTTTCGGATCAGTTCCCCCTCTTTGCCATGATCCTCACTCGGAAATGGTCCATTTCCGACGCGGGTACAATACGCTTTGGCAATCCCGGTTACTTTACCGATATCTTTTGGATTGATCCCCAATCCCGCACAGGCTCCGGCACTCACCGTTGTCGAAGAGGTGACATACGGGTAAGTTCCGTGATCGATATCCAGCATCGTTCCCTGAGCCCCTTCGAGCAGTACTTTTTTATTATCGTCCAAAATCTTCCACATCAGCTGCGTGGTATCGACGATATACGGAGCCAGTATCGCTTTGTATCCTTCTAATTCTGATTGAAGACTCTCTTGGGTCGGTACTTCTACCCCCATTACTTCAAAAATCGCTTGATTCTGATTAAAATACTCCACCACTTTTTCTGCCAATTTTGCCGGATCAAGCAACTCACCGACACGATGTCCGACACGAGCTACTTTATCACTGTATGCCGGTCCAATTCCCTTTCCGGTGGTTCCGATCGCTTTTACCCCTTTCATTTGCTCTTTGGCTTGATCAATCAACGCATGATAAGAGAGCAAGAGATGGGCTTTATCCGAGATAAAAAGCCGCCCTTCCAAATTCTCAAACTGACTCATCTCTTTGATAAAGTTTGCCGGAGCAAATACCACCCCGTTTCCGATAATATTTTTGGCTTTAGGATTCAAAACCCCAGACGGCATCACGTGCAAAGCGTACTTTTTACCCTCTACCACGATGGTATGTCCGGCATTATGCCCTCCGGCGAAACGACACACATAATCATACGTCTGAGCCATATGATCAACAATCTTTCCTTTTCCTTCATCACCCCACTGTAGTCCTACAATTAAATCTGCTTGTGTCATCTCCGTCTTGCTTCCTCTTCTTCTTTTATAAACTCTTCATTTTTTGATTGATACACTCATCGGTATAGAGAGCGAATCCTGCCGCATTCACTTCATCAATGCTATAAACACCGCCGCGTACCAGCAGCTCATTCTCATGGAACATTCTAAATGTCAATGAACCATAATACCGCATCTTGGCGTAATAGAGCGGAGCTACGATCATCGCCTCGTAATCGATTTTGGCAATCGCCTCTTTGATCGCCATTAACTCGGCTTGAATATCCTCAGGAATACCTGATAAATCCTCTAAATCTTTTGGGCGGTGAATCTGAACCAATTTACTGATCCAAGGGATATCCAACTGTAAAATCGCCTCGATATTGGTATCATGCAAGAGTTCCAAATCGATCCCATATCGCTCATTTAACAATAAGGGGATACGCATATTGGATATCTGAAGCAGTGCTTCGAGTTCAAGTTTTTTGACCATACGTGCGGCGGTATTGACTACCTCTTCAAAGCTGCCATCCAACACCTCTGCTCCCACTTGGTACTGCTCTTTGGTCGGGAAAGAGACCACCGGCTGGATATAAAACCACTTCTTCGACTCTGTCGTCCGCCCGATCCGCTTGGTCACGATTCGCACCACATCAGCGGTACTGTCCGCCCGGAGGGTTACCACATGGTTATGCTCATCATTGAGATGCAGCAACGGACGTTCATCCTCAAAGGAGCTGTGCTGATGATACGAAAAGATCGGGGTTACAATCTCCTCATACCCATTCTCCATCAACGTCTCCGCACAGCTGTTTTCAATCTCTCGCTTTACTCTTGCACATACACCAAAATAGAGTTTGCTTTTACTCGGTATCTCGTGTTCAAATATCATCTATTCGCTACTTCCCTTAAAATAGGTCTCGTTAAAGACACGGTTCGCCGTCCCGTCAAACGGTCGTCGTCCCAAATCGGCAAGTGCCAATTCAACGGCATTCACGACCCATGCCGATTCATACACCGGGATCAATCCCATCTGATTGATACGGAAGATTTTTCCTTTGAGGTGGTCTTGACCACCTGCCATATTGACCCCGTACTTGTTTTTAAGCAGTTTACGAATCGCTTCCGCATCTGCGTCCATAATCGTCGTCATCGAGAGAGCCGGAGTCGTCGGATAAACCCCAAACCCGATCGCTTCCAATGCCGCCTGAGTTGCTTTGGCACGAGCTAAAGTATTAGCATAAAGTGCCTCAGCACCGCCCGTTTTTTCAATCTCATCAAAAATCGCATTGAGTCCGATAATCAAGGTCGTCGCTGCTGTATATGCCGTCGTGTTTTTCTGCTGGTTTTTAATCTCGGAGGCCAAATTGAAATAGTAATCCTGCCCTTTTCCAATCTTCTCAACCGCTTTGCTGCTCAAACCGATCATCGCCAATCCCGGCGGCAGCATCAACGCCTTTTGGCTTCCGGTCACCAACGCATCGATATTCGTAATATCAATCGGCTCCACACCCACTGCGGTAATCCCGTCCGCGATTACCATAATCTCAGGATTGACCGACTTGATATACGCTGCGATTGCCTCAACCGGATGACGCAATCCCCCCGCACTCTCACTCACTTGGATACAAAAGGTATCGATATCAGGATTATCTAAGAGAGCCTGTTTAACATCGTCTAATGAAGCCGGTGTATCCCACTCATACTTCAATTCAACCAATTCTTTACCTACTGCCGTTGCGATCTTCCCAAATCGCTCACCGAATTTTCCCGAATTGATGGTCAACGCTTTGGTCGTACACAAGTTCATCACACACGCCTGCATCGCCCCCGTTCCAGAACTCGCTAACATCACACACTCATCCATTCCAAATAGCTTCATCATTCGCTCACGAGCCTCTTTGAAAATCGCCTCAAACTCAGGCGTTCGGTGATGCAGTGTCGGTGTTGCCATCGCTTGACGTACAGATTCAGGTACTGGAGTAGGTCCCGGGGTAAAAAGTAGCATAGTGTTCCTTTAAATATTAAAATGCCCCTCGTTCCCACGCTAAGCATGAGAATGCATACGAGAGTTTAATTAAAATGTAGGGTGCAATTGATTGCACCGTTTTGTCAAAAATCCTGCGATTATATCGAAAATGTAATTAGACGTAGGTTCGATTTTATCGAACACCACTCGTAGGTGTGACCGTGTCACGCGTCAAAGCCAAATATTTTATCAATGGATATTTGGAATTACCATAATAACCTGAGTTCGACGGAGTATCCTAGTCACAGTAGGATACTCTGTCGAACTCAGGTTTATACTCATTTGGGTAAATTACACCACAGTAGATTCGATTTTATCGAACAGTCATTGCCGAATACATTTTTTCGCTATAATCCTATCAAAAAGATCATGCAAAACCTCATCAATTTACTCAACCAAAAAACCAACCTCAACACCAAACAGATCACCAATATCCTCACCCTCCTAAACGAAGGAGCCACCATTCCCTTTATCGCCCGATACCGAAAAGAGATGACCGGCGGAGCAACCGATAAGGAGCTTCGAGAATTTTATGAGGTCTATCTCTCTGCCAAACGGCTTTTGGAGCGTAAAGAGGAGATCATCAAACTGTTGAGCGAAAAAAAGCTGCTCACACCGCAACTCCAACAAGCCATTAACGACGTGCAGACCGTTACGGCTCTTGAAGATATCTACCGTCCATTCAAAGAGAAGAAAAATACCCGTGCTTCCAAAGCAATCAAAAGTGGTCTTGAACCGTTAGCCGATATCCTACAGTCGGCGAAACTCAGCACCCAAGAGCTGGAACAGCGAGCCAAAGCGTTTCTCAAAGGGGAGATCACCACCATTGCCGAAGCGATTCAGGGAGCTGCGGATATCGTCGCGGAGCGTTTCGCCGACAGTGCCAAGGAGCGAGCCATTGTCCGCGATATGACGCTCAAACACGGGATGATTGAGGTCAAAGCGGGAAAAGCGTTTGAGGAGAAAGGGGTCTATAAAAACTACAAAGAACATAGTGAAAAGGTTGCGACCATCCCCTCCCACCGCTATCTTGCCATCAAACGCGGAGAGAAAGAGAAACAACTCTCGGTCAAAATCACCATCGATGCCGACCGCTATCTCGAAACACTCAAACGGTTTAAACTGCGGGATTATATGGGCAGCTCCAAAACCCTGCTCTTTGAAGCCTATAAAGACGGATTTAAACGGCTACTCTATCCCTCTATCGAACGAGAAGTGTTTGCCGAACTCAAAGAGCGTGCCGATTTGGCGGCGATTGAGGTGTTTGGGCAGAATTTGACGCAGCTTTTTATGACGCCACCCGTGACCAATAAGGTGTTGCTCGGTGTTGATCCCGGCTATAAAACGGGATGCAAACTGGCGGTGATTGACGAAAACGGAACCTATCTGGACAATGCGGTCATCTATCCCGTTCCCCCCAGAAATGATTATGAGGGGTCGCGTAGAATTGTTTTGGATTTGGTCAAAAAGTACGCTGTCCAAGGAGTCGCCATCGGAAACGGAACCGCTTCCAAAGAGACACAGAAGTTTTTTGCCGCACTTAATAAAGAGTTAGGTGGAAATCTGAAATATACGGTAGTTTCCGAAGCAGGAGCCTCTATCTACTCCGCATCCAAAATCGCTGCCAAAGAGTATCCCGATCTCGATGTCACCGTGCGGGGTGCGATCTCCATTGCGGGACGGGTGCGTGACCCGATGGCGACACTGGTCAAGATCGATCCCAAATCGCTGGGTATCGGACAGTATCAGCACGATGTCGACCAAAAGCTGCTAGAGCGAAAACTGCGTGAAGGAGTCGAAGACTTGGTCAACCGTGTCGGAGTCGATATCAATTCGGCTTCAGCTTCACTGCTCTCGTATGTGGCAGGAGTCGGAGCCAAATTGGCGGAAAAGATTGTCGAGTACCGTCAAAAAGAGGGAGCCTTTAAAAGTAAAAATGCCCTGCTCAACGTCAAAGGATTGGGGGCTAAAGCCTATGAGCAGATGGCAGGCTTTATACGGATTCGCGACGGGGAGAGTCTCTTTGACAATACAGGAATCCACCCAGAGAGCTATGCTGTTGCCAAAATGTTGGAACAGGAGAGCGACTGCTCCGATACTAAGCAGTTGGCTCAAAAACTCCACGTAGGAGAAGCGACACTCAAAGATATTCTCAAAGAGTTAGCCAAACCGGGATTTGACCCGCGGGAGGAGCTGCCGACGATTCCGTTTCGCGATGATCTGACCGATATCAAAATGCTCCGCGAAGGGAGTACCGTTTCGGGTGTGGTGCGGAGCATTACGGATTTTGGGGCGTTTGTTGATATCGGACTCAAAAATGATGGGATGATTCATATCTCCAAGATGAGCCAAAAACGGATCAAACATCCGCTGGAGGTGCTATCGGTTAACCAATATTTGCCTCAGGTTGCCGTGATTGGGATTGATGTGGAGAAAGAGAAGGTGGCATTGAGTCTGAAGTAGCACCACTATTTCCATATCCGTGCATCCTTTTCAGTTGCATGACGAGATTATCGTATTCCACATAGAAGGTGTTGGAATTTTGACGTAATCGCAAGATATAAGGTTCAAACTGCTTATGGGTCTTGATAAAATATTTACCGGAGAGGTCGTTGATCATCTCAATATTGAAAACATCATATTTGACCCCGACGGCAAACTTATTGAGCAGGTTAAGCATCTCTTCGACATCGTGACGCAGGCTTTTGTTGTTCATAATGATATCGATATGCTCTTCGGTGACATTGTCAAACATATCTTTGATATTCATCTTGCGTCGGACTTTGGAGGTCAAGACCCCAAGGTCTTTTCGCACCGCCGTATAGGCATTGAGTGTCATTTCATTTCGCGTACGGGTGTGTTCCCGTTCACTCTCGCGGCGTGTAAGATAGAGCTGGTGCAAGACCAAGATCAACCCGATTACTGTTAACGGTATCGATAAAATATCTGCCCAATTGGCAAACAGATCTAAATTCATTCTTCCCCCTTATGAATGGACTATGCTTCCGGATGCAGCTTCATCAAGATAATCAAATTGCGTACCGTATAGTACTCCTCCGTCGGCTGCCATCCGAGATTGGAAACCGCTTTTTCCAACTCGGAAAACTCTTCATTGTTGATCAGTGCCTCGGTGACCATTTTACCGTTGCCGATATTGGTCTGGACGGTTCGGATGGCGTAAATATCCTCTTCTAACGGGAGTGCGTGTATCTGTTCGACGATCGTATCATAAAGCCTGTCTAGATCATTGATCGCTTCATCGATCGGTATCTCTCCTCGGTAGCCGTAGTTACTGATCACCGCCTGCCATCGCTCGCCATTGATCTCCCAGATATCGGTTCCAATTCCGTTCTCAACATGCCGTGCATCATCCCAAAATGCCATGATCAAAGTATGGACGGCATTGACCTCAAACTGCTCTAAGGCATCGGCTACCGCCTCCTCGACACTGCTGCCCTGTCCGACAAACGACTCGACGAAGTGATTGTTGGGCAGGAGCAGATGGATATCGACCTGCACCACCACAAAATCCTCAAACCGTTCCATCTCAAACGCTTGTGCCGCAATACCGGGGAAGAGTCCATTGACGAAATAATAATCTTCTAATTTTTCTAACTGTAGATCAAACTGACCCAAAATCTCTAATAGCTGCTCATTAATATCGATATCTAATAGTGTACTCATTGATTCTATCCTGTTTTGGTAACGAATTATACTTGAAAGTTTATAAGTGGAGAGAACTTTGGAAAATCCAAAGCTCTTATGAAGCTAATTGCTCTTCGCGGTAGACATGCTGACCGATCTCCTGATATCGAGTATAGTAGTGGTCAACAAATCGGCGAACCGATGAATCGGTCGGCAGATAAACACCGGTCTCTTTGGAAGCGTAGCGGGTGAGATAGTCGTTGGCATCGGCTTTATCGATATAGTGTTGAGCCAAAGCTTTATAAGCCGTTTGATACCCCTCTTTCATTGCATCATAGCGGCTGTAATCGATGTGAATTCGATCTTCATAACAAACTACTCCTGACCGGAAGAGGATATCAAGATGGATCAACCCCTCACAGTAGTATGGCAAGACTTCGCCCACTTCACGCCATGCCATGAGTCCAATCGAGCGGCTGACGAGATCGTCGATCATATGCTTTTTGAGTTCCTCTTTTTCGTTGTCGAAAAATGCCATCAATCCACCGGCTGTAGCTTTGAACTCTTCGATATTTTTGAACTGACCGCTATGATTCATAATGCTTTCGGTATCGCTATCGATCCAGAGGATATGCCCAAACTCGTGTCCGACAGTCGAGAGGTCATAGATTTGGTGCCATAGCTGAGGATTCTGCTCTGCCAAAGCCCGTTTCTGCCGGACAAACTCCTCTCCTAAGGTCTCAACACTAAGCTGCATCATCGGTTTGGCTTTTTGACTTGCCCGTACAAAGTCAGCGTAGGCAAATATCTTCTTACCCAATTCACTGGAGACCTGCTCATCGTTGGGAACCACTTGTGCCGAGAAGAGTCCATTGAACTCTGCGGCATAGTAGAGCATCGGCTGCCCGATATAGAGCTGGGTCTCATCGATTTGGAGTCGATTTTTATTGATGGTTCCGCGGACTTCCCCTTTGATATGGTGAGCCAATTCGGTTGAGAAATTTTTAATACTCTCTCGTGTACTGGAGTTGTCATGAAGCTGCGGATTAATAATACGCAAATCCCACTCCAAAGCCACCGCTTTGCGGTAGTGATCCTCATAATACTCCAGCGGATGCCCGATCTGAATGGGTGTAGTGATCTTCATCCATGCCCGATCGACATTTGCCCAGTGTCCGATCAGTTTACGCGGTTCGGTTGCGGCAAATGCTTTTTTGAGCAGAACCAGATATTCAATCCACTCTACTTTTTGGTTATAGACCTCATCTTGGAGACAGCTCAACTCTTCGATACAATCCTCAATCGTCGAGATCAATACTCCGACCTCTTCAGGAAAGGCTTCACTGTAGGCGATACTTCGATAGTGTCCCTGATCATCCCGCTGCAATACCGTATAACACCGGTCCCCGATATGACCGTTGGGATCGAGATCCAGCAGTCCTTCTCGCTCCAGCATTTCAAGTACCGCTTGATCGTTGCCGTTATAGGTTTCGCTGAGTTCTCGGTTGACCCCTTCGATAATGTGAGCCGTCCATTTTGATTGCCAGAAGCTTAACACCTCGCCGATACGGTGTACCCCTTCGATCAGTGCTTGATAAAACGGAGTAAGCAGATTCTCTCCCTTGATCCAAGCGATAAAATATTCATGACGCAACAGATGCATATCGCGTACAAATTGATACGCGGCCTCTCGCTTGGCGACTACCTCTTCATGGCTCAGACCGGCTTTTTGCATCACTTGATCAATGGCATCTTCCCGGAGATTGACCATACGGGTTAGTGCCGCTAAGATGGTCTCTTCATTATGCGGAAGCCCCAATTTGTTCAAAAAACGGTCTACCTGCTCCTCGGCGACAGGATGTTCACCTTCAAGGAGTTTATAATAGCTGTTTAGCTCTTGCTGTCTACTTTGTAACTCGTCATATATCCGTTGTAAATCTTCAATAAACTTCTCTTTCATTGTATAAACTTCCTTCTACCAAAAAATTTTGTAAAATTACATACAAAGAGATAAGCAAGAGAACGTTTATTCCTTAGATTTCATCTGTCAACCTTAAACTTTAAGAT
>JACXUN010000260.1 GCA_014763905.1 Campylobacterales bacterium | reverse complement strand
TCGACCGAACTACTCGAAGCCTATGAGATGATCAAGGATCATAACCTACTCAATCAACTCTGGATGATCCATTTCCATATCGGTTCACAGATGGGAGAGATCGCACCGCTCAAAAAGGCACTCCGAGAAGTGGGCAACATCTATGCCGATTTGAAAAATCGAGGAGCTGCGGCACTAGGAGCGATCAATATCGGAGGTGGACTGGCTGTCGAATATGCCCAATATGCTCAATCCAAAGAGATCAACTACTCACTCAAAGAGTTTGCCAACGACGTAGTCTTCTTGATGAAAGAGACCGCCAAACGCAAAGGAATTGAAGAACCGGATATCTTTACCGAATCGGGTCGTTTCATCGCTTCGAGTCATGCGGTATTGGTGGCTCCGGTGTTAGAGCTTTTTTCTCAAGAGTATCACGAAAAGAGTTTACGGCTCAAAGAGGAGAATCCGCCGCTTGTTATGGAGTTGCACGATCTATGGAATTCACTCAGTCGTGCCAACGCCCGAGAGTATCTGCATGACAGTTTAGACCATTTGGAGAGCCTTTTGACCCTCTTTGATCTAGGATATGTCGATCTGGAAGATCGATCCAATACCGAGATACTGGTTAACTTGATTATCAAAAAAGCCATAATGCTGCTTCAAGAAGAAGGCACCAATGAGCTGCAGCGTCTCCAAGACCGTGTCCAAGAGCGTTATCTGGTGAACTTCTCGGTATTCCAATCACTGCCGGATTTTTGGGGATTAGAACAGCACTTCCCGGTCATGCCGATCGATCGACTCGATACCAAACCAACCAACCCGGCAACCATCTGGGATATCACCTGTGACAGTGACGGGGAGATTGCGTTCAATCGAGATCAACCACTCTACCTGCATGATATTGATGTCGATAACGATGAGTATTTCCTCGCCTTTTTCTTGACAGGAGCCTATCAGGAGGTGTTAGGTATGCAGCACAACCTCTTCACTCATCCAACAGAGGTCGTCGTCAACTTTAATGAAACTGGTCAATATGAACTTGATTATCTCATCGAAGCCCAAAACTTGATGGATGTACTAGAGGATATGGATTATGATAAAAATCTCATCGATAAAAAACTCAAATATATGATCGAAGACTCAGACCTCCTCAGTCCGCTTCAAAAACGTAATATGTTGGGAAAACTTTATCTCTATTTAAGCGAAAATAGCTATCTTAAGACGATTCAAGCCAATAGCGAAGAGTCATAACGACACTTTCGCTATTGTAGAACGGAATATTATTTGAACCTACGAGATCAGCCATTTATTAGGAGCCAATCTTGAACACATTTAGCAAAATAAAAGAAGACTTTTTAAATGTCAAACGAAATGATCCGGCTTTACACTCTACTTTTGAGCTTTTTTTCAACTATCCGGGATTATGGGCAATTTTCTTCTATCGTATTGCCAACGCTTTATACCGAAGAGGATTGCGATTTATACCGAGATTTATCTCGGCAATCGGGCAGTTTCTCACGACCGTCGATATCCACCCGGCAGCGACGATTGGAGAGCGGGTTTTTATCGATCATGCCGTAGGGGTAGTGATCGGTGAGACAGCGATTATTGGTAATGATGTATTGATCTATCAGCAGGTCACACTGGGCGGTGTCAGTCTCTCTCACGGCAAACGTCACCCGACCGTTGAAGATAATGTCGTGATCGGAGCCGGAGCCAAAGTATTGGGCAATATCACCATTGGAAAAGGATCAAAAATCGGAGCCAATTCGGTAGTAGTCAAAAATGTTCCTCCCTATTCAACAGCAGTAGGGATACCGGCACGTATTATCTCCTATAAAACCGAAGACGGCAATAAACTTCGTCATGATATGCTGCCGGATGTCAACAAAGAGATCTTCCACTATCTCATCAAACGGATTGCTGTTTTGGAAGAGACATTGAAAACCGGAGATATCAAAGTAATGGAAAAAGAAGATCACGAATTGACTGAGGTATACGCCACCTTTATCAAGTCAATGTAACCCTTTTTTAAGTATAATTCCAAGATTTTTTTAATAACCTGAGTTCGACGGGATATCATAGTCACAGAAGCCTAAAAATAGGTAAGATTTGAAAAATCAAAATTCGTAGGACTAGCCGTAGCTAATTC
>JACXUN010000043.1 GCA_014763905.1 Campylobacterales bacterium | reverse complement strand
CTTGAATTAGCTACGGCTAGTCCTACGAATTTTGATTTTTCAAATCTTACCTATTTTTAGGCTTCTGTGACTATGATATCCCGTCGAACTCAGGTTAAGAAGATCGACAATTTCATATCCGCATTGCACATCGGACAAGGCAATGCCTTGTCCCTACAGTTTTCGACTCCACAGCATCACATCTACACCTTTAGAATTTTGATGCAGAAACGTCAAAGCCATATCCACAGGATAACTCGAATCATGCGACGAAAATTTTGGCGTTTGATACTGTAATACCCAATCAATCTTATCCCCCAAAGCACGTAACATACCGCCTCCGCCTTCCACCAAAATAAACGACGGCGTATTCAAATCAATCCTGTCACCAATCACGACCTCTCTATTCGGTACAGCAAAAAGCGGAATATCCCGATCAAAATTGTCCTCTCGGGAATAGATCGTAATGTCGGGAGCTTTATCTCCCGTAAATCGACAATCCAACGTTGGGCGATCAACTCTCACCGTATTTCCCCCGATCACCATACGCGTACAGACAGAACGCAGTTGATGCACATGCGTGAGTGACTCCTTGGAGCTGAGATACCCTCCCCCGATCTTGCCATTGGAAGTCTGAGCGATTTTAAAGAGTACAAACGCTCGCTGCTGCCAAATCATAAAAGGTTCGATCAAAGCCTTGGCTTCTGCTTCACACACACCAACCTCAACCGCTATTCCCTGCTCTTGGAGTCGTTTCATTCCCCCATCATGTCCTTTGATCGGATCAAGGGTAGCAATCACCACTTTTTTGGGTTGGATATGAGCCAAAAGCGACGCACAAGAAGGAGTTTTCCCCACATGTGAGCACGGCTCTAACGTCACATAGACGATACATTCTGCAAAAAAGTTTTGAGGTAGTGTATAAAGAAATTCGTGAGCCTGATGAGCATCAAATCGATCAAAAGAAATAGTTTCACCGGATAGGGTTTCATAGGCTTGAATCAGTGCCAATACCTCTGCGTGAGACGTTCCTGCCTTTTGATGAGCCTCTAGGGCGATGATTTCGTTGTTACAGACGATCAATGCTCCCACAGCTGGGTTTGGGTAGGTTACGCCTTGGTATTGCCAAGCTTTGTTGAGGGCTTGTTGCATATAGATAGTATGGCTATTCATCTTTCTCACTTTTTCTGCTCCAAAAACTCTAATTCTCGATTCAATTCGGCAAAGAGTGAGGAGTTTATTGGTCGTTCAAGCTCCCGTTTGCTCCAATAATTTTTGATGGTTTCAGCAATATAGAACTCTCTTTTATCTTCATTGTCAATTAGCATTTTCGATTAATGTTTTGACATCATTGATAAAGTTTTGGTTTTTACTGGGTTTCATAAGCGTGCCTCATTTTTTACAATTTTAACATTTAAAAATATATTTTGTTTAAAATGTGTCATATTGTCATACTATTCCTAACTCTTTAGAGATGTCACGAATGAGTTTAGATAGTGGTCGTTTGCGTAAACCAAGAAGAGAAATTAAATCCCTGCCTCTTAATATTCTTATACTCCTCAACCCACAAATAAACCAGTTCCAAAACAAATTCCCCTTAGATTCTTGATAAAGTTTATTATAGCAAAGATTTAGGATTAAAGATTGTGATTTATGTAGAAATACAAGGTCGGGTTCCCCTGATCCCGACAAAAAAATTAGAACAGCAAGAATCCATATTTACGAAGAATTTTTCCGACCTACCACTCAAAATAGGTCTTAACTTTACTTACATCCCCATAACCAAACGCTCGATCTTCCCCTTTGATCTCGACGACAAATCCATTCTCATCTGCCGATTTCAAAAGCCCTTTGGCTTTATCGTCGCCGGTGATCTTAAATCGAATCTTCTCGCCGACCGCTGACATGAAATGCGTAGGGTTCGAGAGCTTCCGCTCGATACCCGGAGAACTTACCTCTAAGAAGTAGGCTCCGCTCATCGGTGGATTCACATCCAAAAACGGTGAAAGCTCATTGGAAATCTCGGCACAGAGATCAAGATTGACACCGCCTTGCTTCGTAATGAATACACGAAAGATCGTGTGATCCCCATCCGTTACCGTCTCGGTACCGTAAAAGTTGGCTCCGTTAGCCTTGACGATCTTTTCAATCTGTTCATTCAGACTCATTCTTTTTATCCTTTTCTCGTCCCTTGGCTATCTCTTTGAACAGCTCTTCTATACGGGCAATCTTCTCAAACTGCTCATCAAACTCAAAGGTAAACTTGGGAACCCTGAACCACCCTTCACTATCTCGAATATAGTTCGACAGATACCCCGAAACTACCCGAAGCTGTTTTAGGGCTTCTCGCTGCTCCTCTTCGGTTAAATAGGTCTTGTCCAGATAGACTTTGGCATCATAACGCCCTCGCGAACAGACCACTTCAGTTACCGTTAATCCATTGATACGACTGTCATTCATCGTTGCCAACGCTTCAGGAATCAACTCCACCAGACGTGATTCCGTACGTTTGCGTTTTATCTCTTCATCTCTCATCTTTTTCCCTGTAGCGTGGGTATTCTTGCCCACGAAATAAGATTTTGCCGATGCTTCGTGGGCAATAATGCCCACGCTACACCCATTATAGTGTCGCCTGCTCTTCGACCTCTTTGAAGGTCTCGATCACATCGCCCTCTTTAATATCATTGAAGTTTTCAAGCATGATACCACACTCGTATCCGCTCTTAACCTCTCGGGCATCATCGTTAAATCGTTTGAGTGATGCGATTTTGGTTGTATAAACCACCACACCGTTGCGGATAAGTCTCGCACCGGCATTTCGGATAATCGAACCATCCGTAACTTTACATCCGGCAATGGTTCCGACTTTTGCCACCACGAAGGTCTCTCGTACTTCGGCTTGTCCGGTTACCTCTTCAGAGATTACTGGACTCATGAGACCACCGAGGAGGGCTTTGATATCATCAAGTAGCTCATAGATAATCGAGTAGGTTCTAATCTCAACCCCAAGCTCTTTGGCTTTTTTCTTCACCGCACCGGTTGGACGGACGTTAAATCCAAGGATGATTGAGTGTTCACTTGCATTCGCCAATTGGACATCACTTTCGGTTACGCCACCGACACCCTCGTGAATAATGTTGACCTTAACCTCTTTGTTTTTGAGATCAACCAACGATCCCTTGATCGCTTCCAATGATCCTTGTACATCGGTTTTGATGATAACCGGTAACGATTTGAGATTTCCTTCTGCGATAATAGAAGAGAGATCATCAATCGACACTTTGGTGCTTTTTGACAGCTCTTTGGCTCTGGCATATTCAGCTCGTTTAGCCGCGACTTCTCTCGCCTCTTTTTCACTCTCCATCGCCACCATAATATCACCGGCATTAGGTACTTCTGAGAGACCCACGATTGCTGCCGGAGTACTTGGTCCAATCTCTTTGGCCTGGGTTCCGTCATCAAGGATCATGGTTCGTACCCGTCCAAATGTCGTACCGACTACAACATTGTCACCGACTCGAAGCGTACCGTTTTGGACAATCACATTGGCAACGGCTCCGAATCCTTTTTCAAGTGAACTTTCCACCACTACCGCTTTGGCTTTACGTGTCGGATCAGCTTCAAGTTCCATCACTTCTGCCGTCAAGAGTAAGGTATCTAAAAGATCATCAATCCCTTCTCCGGTATGAGCCGAAACCGGAACAAATTCATGCTCACCACCCCACTCTACCGGTGTAATACCCAACTCTGAAAGCTGAGACATCGCCATATCCGGATTGGCATTCTCTTTATCGATCTTGTTGATCGCAACCACAATCGGTACACCGGCTGCTTTGGCATGAGAGAGAGCCTCTTTGGTTTGCTGCTTCACCCCATCATCAGCCGCTACTACAATAATAACAATATCGGTCGCTTGAGCTCCTCTGGCACGCATCTCGGTAAAGGCAGCGTGTCCTGGAGTATCGATAAAGGAGATCTTTTTACCATTTTTCTCAACCTGATAAGCCCCGACGTGTTGGGTAATTCCACCCGCTTCTTTTGCCGCAACTTTGGTGGAACGGATTCTATCCAGAAGTGAAGTCTTACCATGGTCAACGTGTCCCATAATGGTAATAACCGGCGGTCGCTCTTCCAAGTGTTCATCCCCTTGGGCATCATACACTTTGACATAATCCAAAGCATCTAGTGGATCGATCGTACTCACCTCGATACCGAACTCTTCCGCCAAAATTTCGATAGAGTCTCTATCCAAGAAGTCATTTTGGGTTACCATCGTTCCGAGGGTAAAGAGAACCTTAATCACCTCGCCGGTTGTTTTCCCGACTTTTTCGGCAAACTCATAGACCCGTACATTTTCAGGAATCTGAACCGAAGTAATGTCAACTTTGGCTTCCGGTTTGATATATTTTTTACGTTTACCACCCCGTCGCAATCCGGTTGATCTTTTCTGTCCCTGCCCACCGGCATTTCGTCCTCCGGCATTCAAGACGACGCGTTTTTTGGCTTCTTCTTTTCTCTTCCGCTCTTCTCTGATCATATCTTCATAGATATTTTTATCCGAGAAGTCAAGCATCATTACCTCTTGATCTTCATCATGATCAACGCTTGAGTCACCGCCAAAGTTATCATGAGCCAAGAAGCTTAACTTCTCACCGCTCTCTTTTGCCTGTGCTACTTTTTTAGGCTTTTTCTTAGAGGTTGGAGCGGTTTGTGTTATTTGCGGCTTGGATTTCTTCACAACCGTGATCTCTGGTTCCTGCTTGATCTCTTCTACTACTCTGATTTTCGGCTTTTCTCGATCCGCTTTTTTGACTACGGTAATACCTAAACGTTTACGTTTTGGCTTTGGCTTGTTCTCTTCTGCTTCTTCTTTTGGTTCAACGGCTTTTGGTGTCTCTACCGGTTCAGTTTTTACCTCTACCTTTTTTGCAGCTGGCTTCTCTACGGGAGTTGGCTCTTTATTGGTCGGCTTCTCTTCTTCTACAATTGGCGTTTGAACGTTTGCTTCTTCTTTTTTAGGAGTCTCTTTAGGAGCAGTTTTCTTGGCTATTGCCTCTTTTTTAGGAGTTTCTTCTTCAACCTTTTTCGTTTCTGTGCTTTTCGTCTCTTGGGCAGCCTCGACTTTTGCAGGCTTCTCTTGTACTTCAGACGATGTTTCACTCTTTTTAACGACGGTTGCACGCTTCGGCTTGGCAGGCTTGGCTGCTTTAGGTTTGATTCCGTTGATCACATAATCAAGTAGTATCCCTGCTTGATCAACTGTTACGGTACTATTCGCTGCTTTGACATCATAACCTAACTCTTTTGCCTTTTCTAGTAATTCAGCGTTTGATGCTCCCGCCTCGATAGCAATCTCTTGGATTTTGACTTTATCCATTCTTATTTAACTCCTTTAAATACTTAACAAACTGTTCACTCTCTTCTACAGAGAGTCTAAAACGTTTAGTTAAACCTTTGATTTTTTTTTCATCATTACGACATGCGTCACACACATAGAAGCTTCTACCTTGACCTGTATAGGGGAAAATTTTGTGGTTGTCTTGTTGTAGTCGTATCAACTTTGATTGTAGTTCTCTTTCTCTACAGGCTATACACATTCGTATAGGTTCATTTTTTCGCATAAGTATATCCAAAAAATGTTATTAACTCTTTGAAGTTACGCCATAATTATCAAGTGTTTTGGTAAATACTCTAAAACTAGGAAACTTCTGAGCCAAAGCTTGGTGAATCTTGGGGGCATCATCCGCATATGCCAAGGTAAAAAAAGTCGACCCGCTGCCCGATAAGGTACTCATCAAAGCTCCCTGAGCCAAAGCAAGCTTCTGGACCTCAAACAGCTCCGGCATCTGCTTCATCCGTCTGGTCTGATGCAGCTTGTCTTTGGATGCAATTTTTAAAAGATCCCACGATTCGGTCATAAAAAGTGAGGTCAAGAATGAAGAACGCGAAAGAGAATAAACAATCTCATCAGTTCGATACAAATCCGGTAAAATAGTCCGTGATTTTGCTGTAGAGATGGTTCGATTGGGTACGACCAGTACCGCACGTAAATAGTCAGGTACTTTGCGTTTTTTGCTGTAAACCTTTTTATCTTCTACACACGCCACATTAAAGCCGCCCATAATTGCCGGGGTAATATTATCCGGATGGGATTCATACTCTAGTGCCAGATTTAAGAGCTTACGCTTATTGTACCGTTCACCTGCGGCTACATAAGCTGCTGTCAATGCCGCCGTAATAACCGCCGATGAGCTGCCCAAACCACGTGAAATCGGTATGCGGTTGGTAAACTCAAAGCGAAAGTTATCTTTTCGCCCTTTGATCGCCTGATACTGTTTATTGAAAATATTCATAAAAAGTATATTTTTACGGATATGTGGGTTGTCTGCACCTTCACCCTGTGTCGAAACAGAGAAAAAACGTGCAGGTTTTATGATAATCTCATTACGTAAATTGATGGCTAGACCAAGCGTATCAAACCCGGGTCCAAGGTTTGCCGATGTGGCAGGTACCGATACAAACAAACTGTTTTCCTAACATTGATTCTGCAATATATCATATTACACGGCAGGTAAAATATACAACGGCTTATTATCGTCTAAAAGGGTCACTTCACTCAACATGGAAGGTAGGGCAAACCGTTGTTCTACTGCCTCATCAAATTTTTTTGTAATTATAGTCTCTTTTTCTTTGATAAAGTAGAGTTTCCCCATCGCTTTGATCGGATTTTGTCCGTTTAGTGAAAAAGCATCACAGCCATAGAAGGGGATAGTCCGGGTAATCTCCAAAGTACGCAGCGTGATATAGGTCAATTTAATCGCCATATAACTGCCCGGTCCATTCGTATAGAGAATACGGGAGAGATGATATCTCTGCATTATCTCCATTAAGAGTTTGAGCAGTACTTCCGAGGTTTTTTGATCACTGGATATCTCCTCTATCAACCGCCCCTCTTCATAGATACCTATAAGCAGCGGAGAAGAGATAGCGATAATGACGACTTCAACGTTAGGCAAAACTTCTGGCAAAAGCTCGACTCTGTACTTGATTTAAAGCGACCATCTCATAGTTAGCCGTATCCGAAAGCAACTTCACGGTCAATTCATGGTTTAGTTTGTGACTTCCTGCAAAGGAGCTGTACGCACCCAAAACATTATGTCCCATTACCATCAAATCACCCATCGCATCCAAAATCTTATGACGGACAAATTCATTAGCGAAACGTAACCCTTCAGGATTCAGAATCTTCTCATCATCTAAGCCGATAGCGTTATTGAGACTGGCTCCTAAAGCAAGGTTGATACTCTGTAGATACTGAATATCCCGTGCAAATCCAAACGTTCTCGCTCTGGCAATATCACTAATAAAGTTATAAGTACCAAACTGATACTTTTGTGACTGACGACCGATTGCCGGATGATCAAAAGCGATCTCAAAATCAAACGTCACCTCTTCACTTGGTTCAAGACGGACAAATTTCTCTCCCTCTCGCACTTCAACCGGCTGCTTCACACGGATAATCTTTTTGGCTGCCTCTTGCGTTGTAATGCCTGCTTCATCTAATAATAGACAAAACGAACTGGCACTCCCATCCATAATCGGCATCTCATTTCCATTCACAACCACTCGCAAATTATCAATCCCATAAGCATAAATAGCCGATAAGAAGTGTTCAATGGTGGAGATAAAACCTTTTTCTGAACCGATAACCGTTGCCATTTTGGTATCGATCACACTCGATGGTTTCAAAGGAATACTGAGTGCCAAATCTTCACGATAGAAAACAATCCCAGCATCCACACCCAACGGCTCCAATCTTAATTTGATCGGTTCACCTTTATGCAGTCCGATACCGACAACCTCTACAGGTCTTTTAATGGTTCGTTGATTCAATTGTCGTTCCTTCAACCCTATTGGGTTTAAATCTTTGCTTAATATTATACCATAATCGTGCATTTTTTGTAGAATGTGATTTTTTCGCTTATTTTAAGAGCTTTTATATCGATATTAGATTATAAAAATGTTTCATTCTTTAATAACCTGAGTTCGACGGGATATCGTATGTAAATCACGTCGGCATTTTACTCTTCTGACTCTTTTTTTCAAGGGCTATTCTGAAAATATTATAAAAAAGTTACCAAACTTATTGTTTTCTCCATAGTCGTAAATTTTATCTCATAGCTTTTCATTATCTTAGCTCTAATTTAACGATAGTTGTTATATGATTATATAAATCAGATAGAATTACTCCTAAATAAAGGATCACTATGCCATACAATGAACTAAACGCCGAAGAGATTCGTGTCATCGAAAACAAAGGCACCGAGATGCCATTCTCCGGAAAATTTAATAAATTCTACCAAGACGGAACCTATCTCTGCCGAAAATGCAATGCCCCACTTTTCAAATCGGACGATAAATTCGACTCCGGTTCAGGTTGGCCAAGCTTTGACGATGCCATTCCCGGAGCAGTCAAAGAGGTTCCAGATAGAGATGGACGACGCGTCGAAATTGTCTGTGCCAACTGTGGCGGACATCTCGGACACGTCTTTCGAGGTGAACAGATGACACCTAAAAACACACGCCATTGCGTCAACTCCGTCTCATTAGATTTTAAACCGTTAAATGAAGATACCTCTCTCAAAAAAGCCTACTTTGCAGCGGGTTGTTTCTGGGGCGTGGAGTATTGGTTTGAAAAACAAAACGGGGTACTCGCCGCCACCTCAGGCTATATGGGTGGTCATGTCGAAAATCCAAGCTACCAAGAAGTCTGCTACAAAGACACAGGACACTTAGAAACCGTCGAAGTGATCTATGATCCTAGTATCATTAGCTTTGAAGAACTGGCGAAACTCTTCTTTGAAATTCACGATCCTGAACAGACCAACGGTCAAGGCCCCGACATAGGACCACAATACCTCTCAGCGATTTTTTACAACGATACTAAAGAGGAAGATATCGCTATGAAACTCATCAATCAACTCGAAGATCAAGGCATGATCATCGCCACCCAACTTATCAATGCAAACGATCATGAGTTTTACGAAGCCGAATATGAGCATCAGAGTTATTATAAGTTACGCAACTCGAAACCATATTGCCACAACTACACCAAAAGGTTTTAAGAGTTTTTAAATTTATGCTACTATTTTAAAAATAAAAAATATCCTTCATGGTCGGTTAACTGACCCTACGCGGTGT
>JACXUN010000259.1 GCA_014763905.1 Campylobacterales bacterium | reverse complement strand
CACCTCATTGTCACAGATACAGTCGCTGTTTTGGTAGACAAATCCCCCGTCGATATGTTTGAAGTCATGGCTGTCTTTTGCCATCACGATTCTATCCGTTCCTTGGGCAAAGAGTTTGATCCGTTTCTTTTTCTCAAACACTTCCAACGCTTCCGGCTCAAAATCACCCGCCATAACGACTTCTAAGAAAATCTCATTCATCTTCTCTGCCAGCTCTTTGGTCACAATACCATTCACCGCAACGACCCCGCCAAACGCCGAAACTGGATCACACTTCAACGCTTCCACATATGAATCCAACAGCGTCTCTTTGATCGCAAATCCACACGGGTTCCCGTGCTTCACGATACAGACCGCCGGCTCTTCACCAAAGCTTGATGCGATTTTCAGCGCTGCGTTGACATCATTGAGGTTATTGAAACTCGCTTCCCCTTTGACCTGTTTGAAGTTATTGGTAAAGTGGTTATCAAACTCATACAACGCTCCATCTTGATGCGGGTTTTCCCCATATCGGGTATCAAAGACCTTTTTACCGGTAATGAACTGATGTTCACCAAACCCTTTATTGAATCGTTTATTCATATAGTTGGCGATCATGCTGTCATACGCTGCCGTATGCTCAAACGCTTTGATCATAAGGTTTCGTCGGAATTCCAAATCATCACTTTTGTTTTCTAAAGCCGCTAAGACTTTACCATAATCATTTGCATCGGTTACAATCAATACATCATTGAAATTTTTTGCCGCCGAACGTACCATGGTTGGTCCACCGATATCGATATTTTCGATAATCTCTTCAAAATCATCGGTTCGCTCAATGGTTGCCTTGAACGGATAGAGGTTCACACAGACTAGATCAATCCCCTCAACACCCAACTCCTGAGCCTGAGCCACATGAGCCGCATCCCCACGCTTATGCAAAATCCCGCCATGTACATAAGGATTCAGTGTCTTGACACGCCCTTCAAAACACTCAGGGAACTTGGTCACTTCGTCAATCTCAATCACTTTGACACCCGATTCACTCAACTTTTTATAGGTTCCACCCGTTGAGATAATCTCCCAACCCAACTTTTCCAGTCCTTGTGCGAACTCTACAATGCCACTTTTATCACTTACGCTCAATAATGCTCTCATATCTACCAGCCCTTAAATTTTTGTGGCATTATAGCCAAAGAGTGGTTAGGGTTTAAAGGTTCCTATTTTACGATCGTTTTGATATAATATCTTTCTAAAATAGAGAAGGAACACAATGCAACATTTGGTAGATACTTATGACTTGAGTGATGAACAGATTGCAATGATTTTTGCCGATGCCAAGAGCTTCAAAGAGCAGAAACCCAAAAAGCTTTTGAAAGACAAACTACTCTTTACACTCTTTTTTGAGAACTCGACGCGAACACGGAGTTCGTTTGAGGTGGCGGCGAAGCGATTGGGGGCGACGGTGGTGCATCTCGATCCGTCACACAGTTCGACCAATAAGGGCGAGTCGCTTCACGATACCTTTGAAAATCTCTGTGCGATGGATCCGGACGGAGTGATTATCCGACATGAGTACAACAATACCCCGCGTAAACTCGCTGACAGAGAGTTGACCTGTGTCATCAATGCGGGAGCCGGGAACTATGCTCACCCTACGCAGGCACTTTTGGACTACTTTACGATGTTGGAACACTTTGACGGAGAGCTTGAAGGCAAAACCATCGCTATCGTCGGGGATATCGTCAGCTCGAGGGTGGCGAGTTCGGGTATCCGGCTCTTTACCCGATTGGGTATGCGGGTGGTGTTGGTCGCACCGGAGCCGTTTATGCCGGATAATAATCTGGAAAAATATGAAAAACTCGAAGAGATTATCGACGAAGTGGATGTGGTAATGAGCTTGCGGGCTCAACTCGAACGGCACAAAGCTCCGATATTTGAGGATTATGATCAGTATGCCAAAGAGTACTGTATCAACCACGAAAGAATCGGTGACCGCAATATCCTCGTACTTCACCCCGGACCGGTGATGCGAAATATCGACATATCCGACGAGATGCTCAACGACACGCGGTGCAAAGTACTCGAACAGGTGCGTAACGGAGTCTATATCCGAATGGCGGTACTCAAAGCCCTGCTCCTTGGTATTTGATGGAGGAGATCACCCGACTGGCACAGCAAAGAGAGCCTTTTCTCTTTGTGATT
>JACXUN010000258.1 GCA_014763905.1 Campylobacterales bacterium | reverse complement strand
GTATTCCGATAGCAGCAGACCACCTGAAGCAACAATTTTGTCGGCCAGCGGTTTATTGATCGCAGGCAGAATATTGCTCAACGGACTGGGTAGAATAGCAACGGTGTTCCCATGGCAATTTAAGGTTTGATCATGTGCAATAGCATCACAACCTTGTGCTAAGCCACTAACGACACAGGCACCTGCTTTAACTAAATGAGTAACTAATTGGCGTTCTTTAGCTTCAGTGTGTGGATCAGGACTCAGTACGCCAATGACGGCAATGTTTTGACTTGAACTTTGTACTAGATCCAAATTTCCTCTATAAAATAAAGTAACAGGTTGCTCGCTGTTCTTAACATTGCCTCTTGACGGAGGAAAGTCAGGATCACCCCAGACGGTTACTCCATCAGTGAAGGCATTCATCTTTTCTAGAAAAGCAGCGCATTTCGCTTTACGCCTGACCAATTCATCCAATGAAACGACTTGATCTTTTAAGCTAGCGTTAATTAAAGCTAAAAGCTGTTCATCGCTCTCATTCCCTTTAACGTTCTTGACTATCCATGCGTTTCCGATACCCTTGTAGGTCTTGGCAATCAGGATATTGAGTGCATTGTTGGTGTATTTCATGATTCAACCTTAATTATGAGTATTTCTTAACGGTTTTAGCAACAGTGTAAAGGCAAACTGCATGAACACCTTGATCAAGTAATGCTTGGATTAGGTCTTCATCGATGTTAATGCTTTTAGTGTAAATATCGTCAACCAAAATAATGTTGCGTCCATGTACATTGTTCGAAATATGGCACGTATCCTGAGAGATACCAGGATAAGGCATACTTCCTATGGTATCAGTAAAATGACGATGTGTTGTTTTTGTTTTCGTATGACGTTTAATAAAATAGCATCCATTTGATAGTGACCGCAATTCAGTGGCTACTCTGCAAACTGTCTCTGAAAAGAATAACTGATCTGCGTGATAGTAGTCAGCTGGTTTAGCTCTGGGAACCACACAGACATCAGCCTGAGGCCATGACATTTTTTTCAGAACTTGAGGCAACTCCTGCCTTAAAATGTTTGCCAACTTAGATTTCGCATTATCAAGCCAAATAGATGATATATCCCTATTGTCATTTTTCAATTCGTTTAAAAAGTACGAATAACCCCTCTCACGCATATTGGTATAATCGCAGTGATAGAAGCCACGTATATTTTGACTAAGATAATCATTTTTTTCAACAATATGTTCATACATTGAAATTTTCTCCTTGGATATGAATGATGTTTTGTTGGTTAACACCGAGATTTATCACCTTGGTGATTTCATTAAGGTCATTTTCAAAAATAATGACATTATCCAGATCAACTCCTAGGGATTGAAGCGCATTCTCATACTTGCTTCCAGCATTGATGCAGCACTCACCGAAAAACAGATGATTGAAGTAATCAACGATGCCATGGTGCTCTAGTGTTAGCATGGCTCTGGCACGATTAGCGTTAGTCACTAGCACCGTCTGCCGTTTATCTGAAACTTGGCATAAAGCCTTAGCCAGATCTTCATTCAACCGAGTTTCCGACAGAAAATCTTCATAAAGCCTACCCTTCAATTGGATGATGGCTTGATACTCTTCGGCATTCAATTGAGGATAAAATTTAACCAAGGCACTCTTATCGAATCTGGTTTGATTGTCACATGGAGCCAACTGCTTTCGACCAATTACTAGCTCGATAGCTTGATGGTAGGCTAAATAGTTAGCGTAGTCGGTATCTACTAAGGTGCCATCCATGTCAAAAAATAGAATGTTGTTTGCATCAGAATGAATGATGTTCATACAGGACATTATAATCCTCCCATTTTTACTATAATACCCCATTTTACTAGCAACCATAAGTAGAATTATGCGACCACAGTTGTCCACTCCCCTCAACTTCTGGTACGGGTTTCCTTTAAAAAGTTCAGGGTTTGAATCAAACTTTTCAAGCAGTATAGCATAAGGAGTTTTAAACTTCAAAGCTTTGAGCTTTTTTTGGTGATTATAGTAAAGCAAATAGCTCATCAAATCTCTTTTCAACTCCTCTATCGTCTCATAATGATAGGTTTTGGCGGCAGCATTTTTGATTGTTTTGTTAAATATCTCAACCTGACCATTTGTCCATGGATGTTTAAATTTTGTCAATCTATGTTCAATATGATGGGCTTTGCAGAGA
>JACXUN010000257.1 GCA_014763905.1 Campylobacterales bacterium | reverse complement strand
ATATCGATCGTGAGATTTAGAATTCGGGAAAAATTTGAATATCCGCTGCCAAAATCATCTATAGCAATGCGACACCCATATTGACGCATTTTTTGGACAAATGTGACAATTCCTTCGTACTCTTTGATCGCTTCGGATTCTAAAATTTCAAAAATAATCCTATCCCCTATATGGGGAAACTCTTGAAGTTTGTCTTCGATCATACTCACTGTTTTAGGATTGGTGATATCTTCTATGGAGAGGTTGATCGAAAAATCTCCTGTATGATTCGCGATGATCGGAAAACTTTGTTCGATAATGGTCTGAGTAATGAGCGGATAGAGGTTTGCCTCTTTTGCAATACTAAGATAAGGGAAAATAGAGCAAACCTGCCCTGAATCGGTAACAATTCGTGCGAGAATTTCGTGTTTGGTTGCTTTTTTCGTTGAGAGATCGACGATAGGCTGAAAATAGGGGATAATTTTTTTGGTTTTAAGGGCAATTTTGAGCTCTTGAACTTTGGTAACATTATCATGGATCACTTGACGAAGATTTAATCCTTCATGATAAATTACGGGATTGATACGTGGGTTGCTTTTGAGTGCCATATCCGCTGTTTCTAAGAGGGGTTTGGATGTTGAACCCGCAACAACGATTGAAGGGGTGCGAATCTCGCCGTCAATAATGATCGGCAGAGCCGAAAAAGCATCAAGAAGCTCTTGGGTAAACGTTTCAATGGATGGGTTGGATGAACATTGATACAGTATCCCAAAGTCATCAGCTCCTAAACGATAATAGGTTGGCTTTTCCCCTCTAAACGGAAGCGATCGAATATGTGCGGCTGTCGCGATTAAAAGCTGATCCCCTGCAGCGACTCCATAGAAATCGTTGTAGTGTTTGAATTTGCGGATGTTGATGAGTATCAGCCCCAAATCTACCTTTGCGTGTTTAACCCTCTCTTCGTATGCCTTTCGATTTCCCAATCCAGTGAGGCGGTCGGTGCTAGACTCGTATTCACTTCGGATCAAAAAAAGGGTGATGAGGACGATACTTCCAATGAAAAGGATAATCAAAAAATAGGAAAAATCTCTGACAAAGTTTAGTTCTTTCATTGACTCTTTATTAAAACTTTTTTTGGCGTGTTCTAACAAAATTTCCAAGGTTGGTTTGTTGATTTCGTTGAGTGCGCGGGAGTAATCCGGAAAGACACCGATAATAACATTAAAATGGGATAAAAGTTGGGAAATTTCAGGTTGTTGTGAGGGGGGAAATGAGATGGTTTTAAGCAAATCAATCTCGTGTCGCATTGATACGATGAGCTGGGTATCCATGGCGTTTTTTGCGACGAGAATGTTTCCGCTTAGATTGGTAATGCGTTGGAGAGCGGAACGCTGTGATGGAGTGTATTGATAGGGATCATCCAATAACTTTGTCTGTAGTAACGCTATGGCGGCCGTAGAATTTTTGATGACGGTATTGGTGGTTTGGAAATCATAGATGGCGTTGATTTTTTCTTGATATGCTTTCTGATATTCAAGGAGAATAGAGAGTGTTTTGGGATGGGAGGATGCAATATGGGGATTATGTAGGAGGGTATTGAGGTGAGTATGGACGTTTTCAATACCATTTATGATCTCATCTTGATTGGCATAGAGGAAAAAAGCATTGGTCAATACGGCATGATCGAGTTTTTGTTGAGCGGTATCTATTTCTTTGAAACTTAACTCGATTGTATTGCGGTGATTATAGTATTCATAAGAGGTTGATTTAAAATAAAAAAGAGCTATTAGAGCGCTCAACCCCAGTAACGTGGTGAGTGTAAGTTTGATAGAGAGCTTCATAGCTGTTTCGTATCCAACAGGAGTTCTCCCGTCAAAGTATTCAAAAAGGTAACGAGAAGTTCTACCTCTTTGTGAGTAAGCTTGAGACCCAAATTATGATAAGACATTTTGGTAATCGCATCACGTAATGTGGTGGCACTTCCGTCATGAAAATAGGGGGCGGTGAGCGCGATGTTTCTCAGGGTGGGTACTTTAAAAACATTTTTATCACTATCTCTATGGGTGATTGTGTAGCGATCAACGGTATTTGGTGCACGCTCAAGCTGATTAATGGCTCCCATTTTTTGAAATGAGTTTCCACCGATATTGACACCATTGTGACAGCTCACACATCCGAGTGTTTTAAAGAGGGTGTATCCTTCCAGCTCT
>JACXUN010000042.1 GCA_014763905.1 Campylobacterales bacterium | reverse complement strand
GGTTATCCCAGATGAGATGGGAATGGATCTGGAGTTTGTCAAGAACAAAGGTCCGGTTTTTCATGATCCGATCGAAACCCAAGCTGATTTAGACCGACTAATCGGCGGTGAAGAAGCAGCCGATAAGCTGACCTATGTGTACGATACGATCAAACTTCTCCGACAACAATTAGATGAACGGGGTGATGAGAAGGCTCTCATCGGATTTACCGGAGCTCCGTGGACACTGGCAACCTATATGATCGAAGGGCAGGGAACCAAGACCTATAATATCTGCAAAAAGATGATGTACTCCAACCCTGAACTGCTGCACAATATCCTCAAAAAAGTGACTGAAGTAGTCAAATTCTATATGGAAAAACAGATCGAAGCCGGTGTTGATGTGGTACAGATTTTTGATAGCTGGGCGGCAGCCATAGAACCAAGCAAATATAATGAATTTAGCTGGCAATATATGGTAGAGATCGCCGATCACCTCAAAGCCAAATATCCGGATACCCCGATTATTATGTTCCCTAAGGGAGTTGCAGCCTTTATTGAACAGGGACTAGTTTACGGAAACTTCGACGTGTTTGGTGTCGACTGGGGAACCCCAATGGCACTCGCCAAAGAGAAGTTGGGAGACAAATATGTCCTCCAAGGCAATATGGAGCCATGCCGGCTCTACAGTAAAGAGGCGACTACACAGTGTGTCGCTTCACTGGCTGAGACGATGAAAGCAGGACGACATATCTTTAACCTCGGTCACGGGATTTTGCCGGATGTTCCGGTTGAAAATGCGAAACATTTTGTGGCTGAGTGTCAACGGCTTTCTCGTCGGTAATGAATTTTAGGAAACTCGAATTTATTTGAGTTTAATAAAATTTCTCTTCTTCTTGATAGGAAGCACCGTATCGGGAGATACGGTACAAAGAAAAGATGGATTAAACGGGTCGAGTCACAAATATAAAAACCTGAGTTCGACGGGATATCATAGGTATAATTGGGGGAGATAATCATATTTGAACGCTTCCATCTAATAAACCCTTTTTCAATTATATCTAAGCTCTAACTGTATTTCCTTTTCTATTTCTGCGTCACCTTAAACGCAGCTCCCACCGCCTTGATAAAACTGCTCCGAACGGCTCTCTCTTCCAGTACTGCATAGGCTGCGGCGGTTGTACCTCCCGGACTCATCACCGAATCTTTGATTACGGCAGGGTGGTTGGAGGCGATCAGCGGGGCGAATCCTTTGAAGAGTGAATTGGTAATGCCGATCGCATCAGCACGCTTCATCCCCTCTTTGACCAGTCCGTCCATCATCGCTTCAGCGACGAGGGTGAGTAGGGCAGGTCCAGAGCCGGCAATGGCGGTGGCAATATCGACCTCTTTTTCACTATCGACCCAGAAGGTTTCTCCGATGGCAGAGAAGATGGTTTCTGCCTCTTGGCGTTTGCTGCCATCTCCGGTCATCACGCTGGTCGAGGCTCCGAATTTGGCGGCGACATTGGGCATAATGCGTACCACGTTTTGAGTAGGAATATGATGACGTAAAGATTCGATGGTGGAACCGGCAAGAACCGAATAAAGCGTCGCAGCGGTGCCTTGTAACTGTTTCCCCACACTCTCTAAAGCATACGGTTTGACCGCTAATATAATTGTCTTATCGGTGATATCAAATCCTTCAAGCGGATAGATTTTGGCATGGTATGCCTCTTGTAGTGATGCATACTTGGAGGTGTCACGAGCTACAAATTCTAAATCATATTGTTCTTTGAGCCCATCTGCTATCGCTTTTGCCATAGATCCGGCTCCAATAATTGTAAGTGTCAACTTCTCTCCTTGATAGTTAATTTGGGTAAAGTCTAACCTATTTGAGGCGATTATAGCGAAATATAATGGAGTTTGAGGTATTATAATCCATTAAATTTCGGGTGTAAGCCACTAGCTGCTTAATTTACCCTCAGCTCAGAAGGTTAATCTATGTTTCAAAAGTATAAAAAGTGTCTGTTGGTTGTGATCATCTCAATCTTTGCCGTAGGGTGTAGTAATAAAGATGCCATAACCGAGTATGACAAACCGGCAATCTACTGGTATAAAAATATTGTGAAAAACATCGCCTCTTCCAATTTTGATAAAGCAGATAACTACTATATCTCATTAAAAAGTGAACATATGCGTTCACCGCTTCTACCGACGGCAACCATATTATTGGCACAAGCCCATATGCAAGACGAATCGTATCTCATGTCGGACTACTACTTAGATGAGTATCTCAAAAAATATGCATCGGGATCACAAATCGAGCAGGCAAAATTTCTCAAAATCAAAGCGGCTTTTTTAGGAGTGAAAGATATTAACCGAGATCAAAAATTGATGATCGATACCCTCAATGAAGTTGAAAGCTTTATCAAAGCCTATCCAGACTCCAGATATCGTCCGGTGGTTGATACCCTGAAAGTACGTCTCAATATGGCACAATATATGCTCAATGACAATATCTCTCGACTCTATAAGCGGGTAGGAAAAGATCAAGCATCCAAAATCTACCGAGACAAAAACGCCAATTCGGTACTCAACACAACTGATATCGAAGCACCCAAAGAGAATTTTTTAGAACGAATTTTTAATTAATCAAAGGACCCAATAACAGAATGCAATTAAGTAACTATGATCCCTTTCCGGCGGAGTTGCCGATTATAGTAGAGGATAGCCTTTTTATCTATCCTTTTATGATTAGTCCGCTCTTTTTGTCTAAACGTGAGGATATTGATGCAGCAACCTATGCGACGGAAAAAAACTCTCTGCTCTTTTTGACCACTACAAAGGAAGGTAAAGAAGGATCACGAGAAGAAAACGATCTTCACTCTGTAGGAGTTATCGGTTCCATTATGCGTAAAGTGCATGTTCCTGACGGGCGTGTCAAGATTCTATTTCAAGGGTTGGCAAGAGGCGAGATTGCTTCATTGGTTTCGGATGTCAAGATTGAAGAGGATAAGCTACTTTTTCAGAGTGCCACCGTTAATTTGTTAGAAAATGAAGCGTATGATATCTTACGGATTAGAGCGTTAATCGATCTTCTCAATGAGAAGCTAAAAATTCTCTCCAAAGTCAATAATGCCATTCCTAGCGACCTATTGCGAATTATTGCCGAAACGGATGAGCCTTATCGAATAGCTGATTTGATCTCTTCATTGCTCAAAATTACCAAAACCGAAGCGTATAATATTTATCAAGAGAGAGATTTGGAAGAGCGGTTGATGCAGTTGATGGATATTATCGTTGCCCAAATCGAATCGGCAAAAGTCCAAAAAGAGATCCGCTCCAAAGTCCACAGTAAAATTGAGCAGACTAACAAAGAGTACTTCCTCAAAGAGCAGATCAAAGAGATCAATAAAGAGTTGGGGGTAGATGCCCAACGGGAAGAGGAGATCGCTGAATTTAGGCAGAAATTAGATGCCCTTAAGCCATCCATTAGTCAAGATATCTATAAAGAGATATCCAAACAGATTGACCGATTCTCCCGTATGCATCCCGACAGTGCCGATGCCAATCAGATTCACTCCTATCTGGAGTGGGTCTTTGAGATACCGTTTGGAAGTTTCACCTCCAAAGCGTTGAGTGTGCATGATGTGCAGGTGGAGTTAGATAACGATCATTTCTCATTAGAAAAGCCAAAAGAGCGTATTGTCGAATTTTTTTCAGTTCGAGAATTGGCGGAACGACGTGGGGTAGCGATTGAAGATAATCGCGGAGCCATACTCTGTTTTGCCGGACCTCCGGGTGTGGGAAAAACCTCTTTGGCTAACTCCATTGCCAATGCCTTGGCACGTCCGCTAGTGCGAATTGCACTGGGTGGATTGGAAGATGTTAATGAACTGCGTGGACATCGGAGAACCTATGTGGGAGCGATGCCGGGGCGATTGGTGCAAGGTCTCATTGATGCCAAGAGTATGGATCCGGTGATTGTACTGGATGAGATTGATAAAGTGGGACGCAGCCATCGAGGTGATCCTACTGCGGCACTGCTGGAGATATTAGACCCGGAGCAAAACAGCAAGTATCGAGATTACTATCTCAATTTTGATATCGATTTGAGCCGGGTTATCTTTATTGCCACCGCTAATGAGCTGGGCAGTATTCCGGCACCGTTGCGTGACCGTATGGAGTTTATCCATGTCAGTTCGTATACTCCTGATGAGAAGTATGAGATCGCGAGACAGTATTTGATTCCACAAGAGCTCAAAAAACATGCTCTCAAAGCGGAAGAGTTTGAGATTACCGATGAGGCACTGCGGCTTTTGATTGATGAATACACTCGTGAACCAGGTGTGCGGGGATTACGCCGAAAGATCGCCACACTCATGCGAAAAAGTGCCACGAAACTGCTGCAAAATGAATCACTGGAAAAAGTGGCGGTTGATAGTGAAAACCTTAAAAATTTTGCCGATAAAAAGGTCTTTGAAGCCTCTATTATCGATGAAAAACCTCTGGTCGGTGTTGTTAACGGTTTGGCATGGACAGCGGTAGGTGGTGAGGTACTGAAAGTCGAAGCGATCAAAATTAACGGCAAAGGGAATGTCAAATTAACCGGCAGCCTAGGTGACGTGATGAAAGAGTCGGCTCATATCGCTTTTTCGGTCATTAAAATTTTAATCGATGGGGGAGATATCGTCATCGATACTGATAAAATCCCATTGAATGCCAATGAAACCAGTGCTGAAGCCAGTGAAGTCTATAAGCGATATGATCTGCATCTTCATGTGCCGGCAGGAGCTACGCCAAAAGACGGGCCGAGTGCCGGTATCACCATGGCAACGGCGATCGCCTCAATCCTTGCCGATAAAGCAGTGGATAATGAAATTGCTATGACGGGTGAGTTGACATTGACCGGACGGGTTTTACCGATTGGCGGACTCAAAGAGAAGTTGATCGCGGCGTATAAAGCGGGCGTGACCAAAGCACTCATTCCACAAAAGAATTATGAGAGGGATTTAGAAGATATTCCAGATGAGGTAAAAAATGCCTTGAAAATCGTACCGGTAAGTGATATTCGTGAAGTACTCAAAGAGGCATTAATCTAACCTATTTGATTAGGTTAGTTATGATGTAATCGATCTCATGGCAGTGAAAAGCTTCTCTTCGGTAATCGGTTTGACCACAAAGGCATCGGCTCCGTTGAGTTGTGCCTCTTTCTTGCGTAAGTCATTAGAGGAAATAGCAATCACCGGTGCTTTTCGCAGTTTTTTATCTTGTGTATAAAGTTTAAGAAACTCCAAACCGTTGACATGCGGCATCTCGATATCGAGCAGAATTAGCTCAATATCGGGATTTTCATAACAGAGTCTTAATGCCTCTGCCCCGTCAACCGACTCTATGGTCTGAATTTGATAAAGTTTTTTTCTTAAAATTGAGATCAATAATCTTCTATTGATATAGTCATCATCCACAATCAAAACTTTGAAATCAACCATCTCTATCCTCTATATTTTTTTATAATATGATTCAATTTTTCTCCACTGATGACACCGACCAGCTCCTCTTGAACGTAGCTGTTAAGATAGATATCATTGGATTCGTTTAGACTCAGGCGAATGATATTCAGGTCTTGGTGTCGCTTTTTCAGTATCTTTTGGTGAAGGGTTTCGATTGATTTATCGATCAACAAGATATCATAAAGCGAATCGGCAATTTTTTGTTCCAATTCACTGACTCTACCCACTATCTCTATCTTATAGCCTTGATTTGCCAGTACTTTTGAGAGTATCTGGGCTTCGAGAGGATTTTTTTTGGCGATGAGAATAACCTTCTCTTCATCAAACTCCTCTTCATCGATAAGCGTTACGGTCGGCTCTTTTTTACTCTTTTCCGACTCTAATGAACCGCTTTCATCATTTTCTTCTTCTTTACTTTTATCATCAAACTCTTCCTCTTCGGGTTCGTCTAATATCGGCTCAATTGCCTGCTCTGAAATTTTCAAAAACTTTTTGAGAATAAAGAGTAGTTCATTATTCTCTATCGGTTTAGCGATATAATCATCCAATCCCTCTTGGATAAAGCGTTCACGATCTCCTTTAAGGGCATTGGCGGTGAGTGCAACGATTGGGGTATGTTTTCGTCCCTCCTCATCCTCATAGTTGAGAATCTCATGGGTTGCCTCAATACCATCCATAACCGGCATCTGGACATCCATAAAGATCAGTTCATAATAGCCCTCTTCAGAGCTTTTGTACTTTTCAAAAGCCTCTAATCCGTTGTTCGCCAATTCAACATCTATACCGTATTTAATTAACATCTGTTTGACCAGTTTTTGGTTGATAAAATTGTCTTCAGCAACCAGTACTCTCCCCTCAAAATTGACATTATTAAATGGTGAGAGAGCCGCATTCTTCTGTTGTTGAGGCAACGTTTTATCTGAACTGGTACTCTCTTCATCTTCGACCTGTCTGAGATTAGATAGGGTATTGAGTATTTTACTTGGCGTAATCGGCTTATAGAGGATTTTGACTTTATTTAATCCCATTGCCTCGATACGATTACGGCTTCCCAAATTGGCGATGAGGGTAGTTTTGTTACCGTGCAGTTTTTTGATACTCCGTTCGAGTGTCTCATTGATATTATCGATATCCAGCCAGATACTGTCAACTTGTGCCGAATCATTAAACCGCTTGAGTTCAGCCGGTGTAGTGAAATTGGTCGTCGTAATATTAAAGTATTCCAGATACTTTTTGAGGTAGAGATCAAACTGTTTCGGTGTTTTACCTTGATATTTGATGATAGAGAGATCTTCTTCTAACTCGTAGTTGGCGAGCTTCGTATCTTCTAATACCTCTTCCAGTTCTAAAGTAAAGTAGAATTTGGTTCCTTTCTCTTTTTGACTTTCAAGTTTAAGTTCACTACCCATCAGTTCAAGGAATTTGGTTGAAATCGTCAGTCCCAGACCGGTACCGCCGTATTTTCTGGTAATAGAGATATCAGCTTGGGTAAAGGCAGCAAAGACATTGAGTTGCTGCTCTTTGGTCATTCCTACCCCGTTGTCTTCAATACTAAAGGAGAGTATCGCTTTGTTGTCCTGCTCACCGACTTTAATGATCTCTACATTAATCCAACCGCCAAAATCGGTGAATTTCACGGCATTACTCATGAGGTTGATCAATACCTCTTTGATTTTGACCGCATCACCCAAGAGTTTTTTATTGATTTTCGGGTCGAGGTAGAAGTTGAGGCTGATATTTTTCTCAGAAGCCTTGACACCATAAGTTTCAATCGCATTTTCAAACTCTACAATCGGGTCAAAAACAATCGTCTCTAATTCAACTTTATTACTCTCTATTTTGGAAAGGTCAAGAATATTGTTGATAATGCTCAGAAGGTTCTCTGAACTTTTTTCAATAATATTGATAAACTCTACCTGTTCATCATTGAGTCCGGTACTCTTTAGTAGTTCGGTAAATCCGACGATACCGTTGAGCGGCGTTCGGATCTCATGTGACATATTGGCGAGGAAGAGGGATTTAGACTCATTGGCTTCCAGTGCCTGCAATTTGTCTTGCCGTGCATTTTCGATGAGGAGTTCGAGAAAATGGTAGGCATCTTTGATCCCTTTGTTGGTATTGAGGTCAATATTTTTAACGGCATTGATACTTGGTACATCGAAATTGGAATCGGATTCAATCTCTTTCACCGTATTGTTGAGGATATCTTCCAAGCTTTTGATATTGTTGGTGATATCTTTTCCGGTCTTAAATCCGAGGAAGAGTAGAACAAAGCCAAGAATCCAGAAAAAACCGGCAATTACCAAAATGGTAACATGCTGAATTACATAGCTATCATTTCGCTTTTGTAGCTTGTTTTCGATATCCCTTTGGATTTCCGTATACTGCTTGATTTTATCGGTATGCATGATAAACCAGCTGACCGGATCAATGGTAAAGGCACCGTCATCGATATTGGCTTGAAGCTGAGAATAACTGGTTTCGATATCTCGATGAATTTTCTTGTAATCTTTGTTGTCCAGATGAGAGAAAATTTTATCTTTGAGATAATCATCACTGATCTCTAAGAGGTTAAAACTGCTGGATTTGACCTTTGATCGATTCCAGTAGGTGTTCTCTTGCTCGGTTAACGGAGTATGTTTAACCAGAAAATAACTGATAAAATCTCGTTCCAATGAACTGTTTTCAATCGCAATATACACTTGTGAGAGTGAAGTAATGAGTGAGGTGATCTCATCATTGAGTTTATAGTTATTGATAAGCAGCTGTTGATCCAAAATAGGATTGGTCAGGTTTTTCGTGAATTTCTCATGAAAAGCAATACGAAACGGTATGCTCCCCTTATCAATCGCGGTTCTTGTTTTTGGCAACTGTGATAAATTATTCAGTGCATTTTGAGTGCTATACGGGGCTTTGGTATGTGAGAGTCCGGAAAAAATAGAGCTATAATCGATCGGTATCAATTGCTCTTCAATCTGTTTGATGGCGGTATCGGTTAGAAACCTTTGACGTTTGAGCTCATTGATTCCTTGTGTGCGATCCGAACCGATAACAATAGCACTCAACCCTCTTTCTCGACCAATTTCGGTGATCAATGAGTTATAGAGGGTATTGTTTTGAATAATCTGGTTTAGTTCATTTGCTTTATAGTATTGGCTGTAAGAGATAATTAAAAAATAACTCGACACCAAAAAAAGAAGCACAATAGGAAGCATACTAATAAGTTTGAGCCTATTATTAATCTTCATGTTTGATCCTTAGTATGCTTTTAGGCGGCACTTTGCTTCATATAGTCTTCAAGTGAGAGAAATAGACCCCAGTATTTGGTGAAAAGTCCTTCAAGTTTTGAATGGTCGGTACAGAATTGAATCTCTTCTAATACATCAGCTAGTTCATTGATTCGGAGGTTGCTGGCGGCTCCTTTGAGTTTGTGTCCCAACTCATGGATATTGTCCATATCTTTTTGATAGTAAGAGGCGAGTAGGTGATCTTTGTCATGGTGAGCCTGCTCGATAAAGTCTTCAACAAACTCTTCAATCAATACAACCGGGAGGTTTAATTCATCAGCTGCCACTTTTGGATTATAGCTAATCGGTAACGGCGTGACATTATCTAATGATACCTTTTTTACCCCTCCGCTTTCGGATGGCGGCGGTGTACTCTTTTGCAAGGTGATGGTGTTGTCGATGTGAGATTTCTCTTTGCTTTCAATCGTATGAAGCAGTTCGGTGAAGCGGCTGTTGAGTAGCTCTTCTTTATGCTCCTCAGAATGGCTGTCTTCTTCCAGCATATTCATCTCATCATCGATCATATTAGCCGGTTTTTTGAGCGTAAGCAGTGCAAGCTTGGTATAATACTCATCGACAAAGGGAAGACGTTCTTCTCTCGGCAGTTTCTTAATTTTGAGCAGTAGGATACCGATGTTTGGAATCTGCAGGGTCAAAGCAAGATTAGAGAGATTTTTGATCGCAGTCTCATCTCCCTCTTGTAGACGTTTCTCATCGATGATTGATTGATCGATAAAGCTGTCGAGATAGAGTTTGTAGTCATCGACCGAAAGCCCGATGCTTTTAGAGATTTTTTGTACATCCAGATAGATTGGATGGTAGTTGAGCTGCAGGTTGTTGATAGTACCGCTGCGTTCGATCATATTGCTGAGTTTAACCAGTTTGATCGGACCTGATGTTGAATAAAGGTCGGTTTCGGTATAGTTGGCTTCAATGATTTTATTACTTAAACTAACCGTCAACTTGTTGTTCTCATACTGAATGGTTTGTACCACACTGTTTTGAACCGCCTCATTAAACGATGAACAGCCTAAAATATTGATAAATGCTTCATCAGCTAAAACAAGTTCTTTCTTTTGATTATATCCGTAATACATTAGTTTTTACCTCTATTGTTGTTGTATTGAGCGTAACGTTCAATCTCTTCTTCTATGTCAATTTTGGATGCCGGTTTATGGACAATAATAAATCCTACCAGTTCAGCCTCTTTGTACTTAGGTGTACAATGAATATTGCTCCAAAAATACATACCATCACGACGAATATTTTTAAGTGTACTAAACCATTTTCTCAATTTGTCATCGGTTGACCAGAGTGTCTCATAGATCTCATCCGGTACATCGGGATGTTTAAATGCTCTATGGTTTTTGCCGATCAATTCATTTCGGCGAAAGCCGGTAACTTCTGCGAAATTAGCATTGGCATAAGTGATAATACCATTTGTATCGATCTCATATATTAAGTTTTTAGTAAAGGTGTATTCAATGTCTAATGCAATGAGATGGTTCACTTATATCCTTTCATAAGGTATCATATTTCTACAGTAGTAACTCTATTACAAAAAGACTAAAAACCGATTTAAAATAATCTATTTTTAAAACTTAAGTATTATTTTTAAGATTTTTTTTACATTCTATAATAGTTACTGTTCTGTTATATCAAGTTTCTATTGTTTTTAATATATTTTGTTTTTAAGAATTGTAGCCACTTTTTGGTTAGCGGCTAATTGAATCTCTTCAAAAGTCGCCTGTTCGATCGCCTCAAAAGTACCAAAATAATTTAAAAGCTTCTTGATCGTTGCCGGTCCGATTCCTTTTTGTTGCAGGAGCAGACTTTGAGTGTCATTTTTTCTTTTTTTGTTCTGGTGATAGGTAATGGCAAAGCGGTGAGCCTCATCCCGCAAGCGTTGTACCCATTGGAGTCGTTTATCGGTCGGTTTGAGTTCAAACTGAGCGGTTGCGGTGTGAAGAATATCTTTGGCAGCTCCTTTGGCTCGGTGGGCTTTGGCATCGAGTTTCTCTTTGGCAATGGCGATCACCTCCAGATGGATTCCCGCTTCAGTAAGCAGATTCAGAGCCAATTTCAAAAGTGTTTCACCGCCGTCAAGTACCCATAGATCAGGCGGAGAGTGTTCACCAAAATCGGCAATCCGTCGACGTAGCATCTCTTCCATCTGATGGTACTCATCTTTGGCTTGCAACTCATAACGCCGGTAGCTGTTTTTATCCCATTTCCCTTCGTCCAACACCACCATGGCTCCAACGGTTGCTACCCCCATCATATGGGAGTTGTCAAAACACTCGATACGATAAGGGATCGTCTCCAGTTCAAAGAGGTGAGCGATCTCTTTTTCGATCTCTTTGACCTCACGATTGGATTCTTGTTTCAAGATTTCATAAGCGTTATCGATAGCCAGCTGCGTGAGTTTGGCTTTGGAACCGCGTTGGGGATGCACAATCTCTATCTTGGTTCCAAAACGATTCGTCAATAGTTCGGCAATCTCTTGTTGATCTTCAAACGGGTGGGCGACTACCACGGTTTTGGCGATATGGGGTGTCTCATAGGTATAGAACTCCAAGAGAGCCTGCTTATAGGCTTCATCCTGATCAAACATCTCTGCGTTGCGGAAGAGAGAAAAATCAGACGAGATGATCTTGCCGTCCCGCATAAAGAGTTTGACCACGACACCCCGCTCTTGGGTATGGACGATGGCAAAGATATCGAGATTCTCTTGTTTAGCGAGATCGATATTGGAGTTGATGATGAGTGATTCGATCACTTTAATGTTGTCACGTAGTTTGGCTGCCTCTTCATACCGCTCCTGCATGGCTAAATCCATCATTCGCTCGGTAAGCTTTTCGGTTAGAATAGAGCGTTTGAGCAGTGCCTCTTTGGCTTGAAGGATAATAGTTTCATAGGTTTGGGAAGTCACTTTCCCTTCACAGGGAGCCAGACACTTTTTGATTTGATAAAAGAGACACGCTTTTCCTTCTCGTAGACAGGATTTTTTTTGAATCAATGGAAATATCTCGTAAAGCGTATCGAGCAAAACCCGCCCGCCGTTAGGAAAAGGACCATAATAAGAGATATTTTTCCCTTTGACAATCTTACGGGTGATCTCAAATCGGGGAAATACCTCTGATTCATCGATATAGATATAAGGATAGGTCTTATCGTCACGTAAGAGGATATTATATTTGGGTTTGAGCTGTTTGATAAGCGAGTTTTCCAATATCAAGGCATCAGCTTCACTGTCAACAATCAGATAATCTACCTTGACTGCCTGTTCCAGCATTTTGGCGATACGTATCCCGACATTGGGATTGGGACGAAACTCGGGAATAAATCGCCAGTAACTCTTAACACGGTTTCGTAAATTTTTGGCTTTGCCGACATAAAGCAGCCGGTTATTTTGATCAAAATATTGGTAAACACCGGGTTGAGTCGGAAGGTTTTGGATGGTATTTTTCATGAAGTAATTATCGTAAGTTTTTGATTAAATAGTACTTGTGAAAGTCGTCTCTCATGATAACTCTTGGCAAAAATATCTTCCGGTTCTATTTGTAAGCAGTGAACCTGATGAGTCGGAAAGGTTACGTGTCGAAATCAATGGCAGTAATTTTTTAAGACCGATTGAGACATCAGAGTTTAAAGAAATTGGTGCTTAT
>JACXUN010000256.1 GCA_014763905.1 Campylobacterales bacterium | reverse complement strand
TCGTTAGTCCCGCAAAAATTTGACTTTGCCTACAAAAAACCTCGTAAAGCTGTGACTATGATATCCCGTCGAACTCAGGTTAGTAGATCTAGGGTTAACCACTTCGATGTGGAAAGCACCGGGATTATAGGATCGAATAAAGACAGCAAATAGGAATCGAAAGCTTTAGCTTCGCTTTTTCGGGGCTGAAGCCTCCGGTTCCAAGTAAATTAAAAAAGGAAAAAAAGTGTATCTATTTACCAGTGAAGTGGTCAGTCCGGGGCATCCGGATAAGTGTGCCGACATTATTGCAGATAGTATTGTTGACAGACTGATTATGGGGGATGCCAAATCGAGAGTGGCTTCCGAAGTTTTTGTAGCAGGTAAACATGTCATTATCGGCGGAGAGGTGACCTCCAAAAGCAAATTGACGACGGGAGACTATACTCAAATCGTACGGGATGCGTTGGTTCAGATCGGATATGACGGCAATCCGTATTTTACGAGAGAAGAGTGTCTGCATCCAGAAGATGTGCAGGTGCAGGTACTGCTCAACGCCCAATCACCGGATATCAATCAAGGGGTTGACCAAGCAGACGGGGAGACCGGTGCCGGGGATCAAGGGATTATGTTTGGGTATGCCGACTGTGAAACTGCTAACTATATGCCGAGTGCCATTACCTATGCACGAATGTTGATGGAAGCCGTTTATGCCTATGCCAAAGCCAACCCTTCACAACTGGGTGTCGATATCAAAACACAGGTGACGATGGATTATGGCACCAAGTCTAACTTTGATGCCTGTAAACCGCAGCGGATTCATACCATCGTTGTCTCAGCACCGTGTGTAGCGACTATGGGTATCGATGAGGTACGGCAGTTGATTCAAAAGCTGATTGATGAGGCGGGATTGCCGAAGGAGCTTTACAATAAGGAGGCGTGTATCATTCATATTAACCCGACTGGGAAATATGTCTCCCACTCGTCGTTGCATGATTCGGGATTGACCGGACGTAAATTGATTGTAGACAGCTTTGGCGGATATGCGCCGATCGGGGGTGGAGCTCAGAGTTCTAAAGATTATACCAAGGTAGATCGTTCGGGACTCTATGCGGCACGCTATATCGCCAAAAACTTGGTCGCAGCCGGATTAGCCAAAAAAGCAGTCGTTCAGATTTCTTATGCGATCGGAGTAGCCAGACCGACGTCGGTAGCTGTTGATACGCACGGAACGGTTGTCAAAGGATTGGATGACGATCAGCTTTCTGCTTTTGTGATGGAACACTTTCCGCTTACGCCAAACTGGATTACCAAAACATTCGGACTGGATCGCCCGTCGAAAGAGACTTTTTTATACGCTGATGTTGCCGCTCGCGGACAGGTGGGACAGAGTGATTATCCGTGGGAGAGATTGGATCAGATTGAGCTTTTTAAGACGCTCTTAAGTAGATAAGAATAGTATTCAACAAGCCCTGTTTTATGGGCTTTTGAGGGCTTGTTGATTTATTTTTTTTGGATATAATGATCACTAAAAATTTGCAAAGTGATAAGATGAGTTCAAAAAATTTTGCCCTAATTGGAGCAGCGGGATATATCGCTCCACGACATATGAAAGCAATCAAAGAGACCGGCAATGAGCTGGTCGCTGCTCTTGATCCATATGATGGGATCGGGATTATGGACAGCCATTTTCCGGAAGCTAATTTCTTTACTGAATTTGAACGTTTTGACCGCTTCGTCGATAAGTGGCGGCGGGATACGGGACGTAAGATTGATTATGTTTCGATCTGTTCGCCGAACTACCTGCATGACTCACATATCCGTTTTGCTTTGCGGAGTGGAGCGGATGCGATCTGCGAAAAACCCCTTGTTTTAAATCCGTGGAATATCGATCAGCTCAAAATAATTGAACAAGAGACCGGGAAAAAAATTAATAATATTTTACAGTTGCGACTGCACCCCTCAATTATCGCTCTCAAAGAAAAAGTTACCAAAGAGTTAGCCGACAATCCGCATAAGATGTTTGATATCGATTTGACCTATCTTACCTCCAGAGGGAAATGGTACTTTATCAGTTGGAAAGGGGACGAAGCCAAGTCGGGTGGAATCGCCTCCAATATCGGCGTACACTTCTACGATATGCTTTGCTGGATATTTGGTGAGGTGATTGAGAATGTGGTACACCTCAAAACACCGGATGCCAATGCCGGATATCTACGACTGAGAAATGCCCATGT
>JACXUN010000255.1 GCA_014763905.1 Campylobacterales bacterium | reverse complement strand
ACTCAGCTTTAATGAGCTTTTTTTAAACTTCCAATAGCCTTAAATAAGAAGGTGTTTTTGGAGATTTGCAAGTGGCTCAGTAGAAAACTTGATGTTGCCAAGCAGGAGAAGCAAGTCGCTGCTAAATCTAAAGAACCTAAAATCAAAATACGTGAAAGAAAAGAAAACCTGAGTACATTATCATAGTCATGTATTAGTGTAATCAAGTTGTAAAGAAATGTGTACCCTGAAAGAATAAATTGATTTTTTTTATTTTTGAAGAATCGCTTGAAATAGCGTTAAATAGGGATGGTGCGGATGAAAAGACTCGAACTTTCACACCTTACGGCACCAGATCCTAAGTCTGGCGTGTCTACCAATTTCACCACATCCGCACGAAGAAGAAAACTTAATATTTAAAGTGGTACGCCCTTAGGGATTCGAACCCCAGACCGATGCCTTAGAAGGGCATTGCTCTATCCAGCTGAGCTAAGGACGCATACATTCATAACAAATGGTGCGCCCGATAGGATTCGAACCTATAACCGTCGGATCCGAAGTCCGAAACTCTATCCAATTGAGCTACGGACGCTTTAAATTTTATTATGTTTTATTATTAAGTTTTATAGTTTTATAGTTTTATTATGGGGTGGAATATGGGAATTGAACCCATGACCCCCAGGACCACAATCTGGTGCTCTAACCAACTGAGCTAATCCCACCATAATTTTACTCTTTAAAGATGGTCGGGGTGAAAGGACTCGAACCTTCGGCCCCTTGGTCCCAAACCAAGTACTCTAACCATACTGAGCTACACCCCGACCGACACATAATCCGTATTACTACTGATTAGTGAAGCGAAATTATAGTAAAAAAGTATTCGTATGTCAAGAGTAAATGCGGGAATTTCTTTACATTTTTTTTGATTTCTGTATAATTTGCCCATATTTATATAAAAAGTGGGTGAAAATCGATGAAAATAGCTCGTTTTAGCAGGGTCGGATTTATCTTAGCGGCCGCAGGAAGTGCCGTTGGGCTTGGAAATATTTGGAAGTTTCCATACATTACGGGTGAGTACGGAGGCGGTGCGTTTGTCTTTGTCTATCTCATCACAGTCTTGATGATAGGTTTTTCCATTATGATAGCCGAGATGCTGATCGGATATCTGGGCCGCAAGGACGGCGTGACCTCTTTTGAAGAGCTTGCGCCCTCAAATAAGTCGCTTTGGAAGTTTGGGGGTTTTCAAGGGCTTGCGGGTCTTTTTATTATGATCTTCTACTCGGTCGTAATAGGCTGGATATTTAATTATATCGTCACCTCGTTCTCAACGCTTCCGGCTACTCCTCAAGAGGCGGAAAAGATTTTTAATACGATGCTCCACTCCTCATTTACAACACAACTCTTTTACCACACGCTCGCCTTTATTTGGATCACCTATGTCCTCACAAAAGGTATCAAAGCGGGGATTGAGAAGATGAATATGATTCTTATGCCGGCTCTCATGCTGATCCTTGGCGGCATGTTCTTATACGCACTCTCGCTTGATAGCTTCTCGCGTGCATTTGATTTCATGTTCGCACCCGATTGGTCAAAGCTCAACTCCGAAGCCTTTGTAACGGCTGTAGGACACGCATTCTTTACCCTCTCTCTGGGTATGGGTGCCATTATGACCTACGCCGCTTCGATGGAGAAGGGTTCCAACCTTGTAAAAAGTGCCGGCATGGTCGTCTTTTTGGATACCGCTATCGCCCTTGTCGCAGGTCTGATGCTCTTTACGTTTCTTTATGAATACGGTGCCGGTCCGGCTAAAGGGCCGGGTCTTGTCTTTATTTCGCTCCCGGCAGCGTTCTATGAGATGGGAATAGTGGGTAATGCTTTTGCGATTCTCTTCTTCATTGCCCTCGCCTTTGCAGGTTTAACCTCTTCCGTTTCTCTTGTAGAGCCGATGGTGCAATATTTTATAGACCGCTTCAGCTGGAGCCGTCTCAAAGCCTCCATCAGCATGGGGCTCTTCTTCTATCTGTTAGGTATTCTTGCCATTCTCTCGAACATCGACGGCTCCAAAGAGCTGCTAACATGGGGCGAGCGAAACTTCTTTGATTGGGTCGATTTTGTGACTGCCGCGATTATGCTGCCTTTGGGTGGATTGATTATGGCTATTTTCATAGGTTTTGTTCTGCCGCGCTCTCAAGTAGAATCAACCATGAAGCCTCAATTAGGCTACGCATTTGACGCGTGGTATTT
>JACXUN010000254.1 GCA_014763905.1 Campylobacterales bacterium | reverse complement strand
ATTTTTCAAATCTTACCTATTTTTAGGCTTCTGTGACTATGATATCCCGTCGAACTCAGGTTATAATTTAAGGGAACCACTATTCCAAAGAGAGTACTCCTGCACCATGCAAACGCAAGCGTCCATTTCATGGATTGAGTGCATGGCTTCTCGCACTCTCTTTGGAATAGCAGATTCCCTTAGGTTTTTACTTTAAAAAAAGGCATTAGATGAAAACTTTTTTGAAACTTCTGTTTCTGCTGATTTTGGTGACACTTTATGCTCAGGCAGAATTGACACAAGATGAGATAGAGCGTTCTATCGTCAAAATCTTTACCGTTTCTAAAAATCCCAACTATCTTGAACCGTGGAACAGTACCACCAGCCAATCTAGTGGTTCGGGAAGTATTATTGCCGGGAACCGTATCTTGACCAATGCCCATGTCGTTGCCAATCAAACCTTCTTAGAGGTGAAAAAATATGGAGATACCAAGCGGTATCAAGCTAAGGTGTTAAAGGTCTCTCATGAAACCGATTTGGCACTGTTGGAAGTAGAAGAACAGAAGTTCTTTGAGGGGACGAAACCGCTTGATTTTGGTACTCTTCCCAATATCCAAGATCGAGTCACCGTCTATGGATATCCAATGGGCGGCAACACCATTAGCGTGAGTCGCGGTATTGTCTCTCGGATTGAGCATAATCAGTACGCCCATAGTGGGGAGAGCTTTTTGGCGATTCAGATTGATGCGGCGATCAACCCCGGTAATAGTGGCGGGCCGGCAATCTCAGATGGAAAGATTGTCGGAGTCGTGATGCAGCAGCTGTTGCTCTCTCAAAATATCGGTTATATGGTTCCGATTGGGATTGTGGAACACTTTCTCAAAGATATCGGCGACGGCACCTATGATGGTTTCCCTAAGCTGGGTATCTATATTAAAAATTTAGAGAATGAGACACTGCGGAGCTACCACCATCTGGATGATAATCGCAGTGGTGTTTTGTTAATTAAAATCCTCCATGGTTCACCGTTTGAGGGGGTACTCTTTCCGGAAGATATTATTACTGCCATCAATGGAGAGCGTATCGAAAATGACGGGACGGTTGCTTTCCGTGAAAATCAATATACCAGTTTCAAGTATCTCGTGGATAATCTACAAGTCGATGACAATGTGACCTTGGATATCCTCCGCGAGGGTAAAGAGATGCGTATCCATACCCAAATGAAAAAAACTGAACAGCAGATGCGATTTGACAAGCTGGAGTATGATCAGATGCCCAACTACTTTATCTATGGGGGATATGTCTTTACCCCATTGACCAAAAATCTACTGCAATCATCCCGGTTGCCGCTTCTGGATATCCGCTATCACGCCGAACGATTCCCAACCAAAGAGAAACAGGAGATCGTTCTGTTACTCAAAGTATTGGCATCCGGTCTCAACCGCGGTGATCACGATATGATGATGTGGGAGATTGTCAAGGTGAATGGTCAGAGCTTCAAAGATTTCAAAGAGTTTTACCATCTAGTAGAGAACTTCCAAGGAGATATCCTCATCCTAGAGGATCAAGACGGTGCGCATATTGCAATTGATCGCAAAGAGGCATTGGCGGTTCAAGATACGATTTTGGAACGATATGGTATTAAGTCGAGTGTTTCGGATAGATTATTGACAAAGTAAAGGGCAATAAAGGTTATTTAATTAATGTTAAAAATTTAAATCTTATCTTGGAACCATGTTTTTTCCCTTTTTGGTAACGAAACTTTTTGAATTCAATATAGTTTGGGTAGATAATGGCTTCTTTAGCCCTAAAAGAGTAGTCTGTCTCTAGTTCTCCTGAAGCTTCAGTGAGGTAGATGGTATTGGCGTAGATAAAGAGGTATTTGAAGGAGATCTGATAGTTTTGGAACTGGAGGATTCCATTTTCGTAGTAGAAGTTATCACGCATGTAGTTTTTGCGATTGAAAAAGGCTTTGATAACTGAATCGTTGAAGTTATCTACTTTTTTTTCAGCTTGGATGGTGATCCAGTGTTGGTTTTTTTTGTAGATGGTTTCGGTGAGGTTGGTGTAGGTGATTTGATCGGCGTGTAGCGGTATGATAAAAAGGAAAAACAGAAGGGTAGGGACATATCGGTATATGTCCCTAATAAAAATAGTGAGCTTAGTCAAGCTTACGGACATCCTGTAATAGGAGCATTGAGTGTTTCAGCAAACTTCATGGCATCACTCTCATTGGTGAAAAATAA
>JACXUN010000253.1 GCA_014763905.1 Campylobacterales bacterium | reverse complement strand
TCAAAAAAATTTGGCGAAGCATACAAAAAACCTCGTAAAGCCCGAAGGGAAGCCTAAAAATAGGCAATCTTCAAAAAATAAAATTCTTGAATTAGCTACAGCTAGTCCTACGAATTTTGATTTTTCAAATCTTACCTATTTTTAGGCTTCTGTGACTATGATATCCCGTCGAACTCAGGTTATTAAAATAAGATATATAGGATAAAAATGAAAGATCAATTACGTAAAAATTTAGATGAAGTGATTTGGAATATCGAACAGGCACGAATTGCCGTCAGTGAACACCATATTGTTAAACTCGTAGCGGTAGGAAAATATAGTAGTGAAGAGAGTATCGCCGCACTTTACGAGCTAGGACAAAGAGCCTTTGGAGAGAATCAAGTACAGCAGTTGGCTGCCCGAATGGAGCATCTCGACCATCTTCCACTGGAGTGGCATATGATCGGTTCGCTGCAAAGCAACAAAATCAATAAACTCTTAGAGCTTCGCCCGACTCTCTTTCAGGCACTTGACTCTATTAAACTCGCCGATGCCCTCAATCAACGTTTAGCCAAACGCAATCAAACCCTCAATGCCCTGCTTCAGATCAATGCAGCAAATGAAGAGACCAAATCGGGAGTCAGTGTAGAAGAGGCGGTTGATCGGTATCAAGAGATCCAAGAACGCTATCCCCATATCAAACTCAAAGGGGTAATGAGTATCGGAACCCATACCGATGAGACACAAGCAATCCAAAAAAGTTTCGAGTCAACGTACAAAATTTATGATCAATTACGAAAAAATGGAGCGACCATCTGCTCTATGGGTATGAGCAGTGACTATGAGTTAGCCATCCGATGCGGTTCCAATCTGGTTCGTGTCGGTTCTAAAATTTTTAAATAATATAACACGGGGGTGATCGACCATGAGACAACTGGTACACTATTATCAAGAGTTTGAAACCTTTACCGAGTGGTGTGAGAACCATCATATCCAAAATTCTGATCGGCTTTTAATTGAAATCAACTATCCCAACAGTGACGAGAAAACACTCAAAATCATCTTACATGATATAACCACAAGCTTTCCCGATGCTACCGTGGTCGGAATGCAGAGTTTTGCCAGCTTCAAAAATCATCTCGTATCCGATCTGGGTAGTGAACCGATTATTTCGATTATGGAGTTTGAAAGCAGCTCTCTTTCGGTACTGGTGATGGATATGAGCCAAAACTATGTCAAAGGGCATAACGGAGAGGGACAGCCCAACTTCTCCGATATCGAGAAGTATCTTCAGTCTGATACCCAAGCGATAGAGGTACTCTCCAGTTACAACAGTATCTACACCTCTCAGCTCATCAATAAATTGGGACAGAGCTTCTCCCATCTCAAAATATTCGGGGGAGGAGCCACCAGTAAAACGCCGACCGGCAAAAAAAGTTTTGTCTTCCATCAAACCAAGATTTATGACAAAGCGGTTGTCCTGATCTTTATGCACGGGGAAAATCTCGATGTGAATCTCTATCAAGCCTTCGACTGGAAACCGATCAGTAAAAAGAAGAAAATTACCAAAGTCGAAGGGTCCAAAATTTTGTCGATGGATAACAGTCCAGCTCTGGATATCTATCGTAAATATTTTCCCAATATCTCCAAAGACAGCTCCGTCTTTTTCCAAGTACCGCTCTATATCACCAAAAGCAATATCTCATATACCGTTCACATTATGGATATCGATGCCAAAAAGCAGAGTATTATTACCGCTCAGCCCTTAGAAGAGGGGGATATCGTCCAGCTCTCAATCGGTAACTATAACGACATGATGAACCGTACTCAGGAGATTTATAACTTTCTTTCCAAGACACCGGCTCAGGCTCTCTGGATCGGTGCCTGTATCTCCTATGAGTATGGATTTAGGATTCCGATTCACTACTATCTCTCCAATATAGAAAGTGACGATCATCTCTTCGGATATATCACCTCCCAAGAGTATTTCAATGGAGCCAATCAACCCAATACCTATCACAATCAAACTTTTGTGATCGCTGCCATTAGTGAATCAAGCAGCAGCTACCTGACGCTCAAAGAGTATAAGAGTGAAAATATCACCCCATTTGAGATCGCCAATAAAAATCTCTACTCGATCATGCACAAAACCGCCAATGAGCTGAACCGATTGACCGAAAACCTAGAGATCCGAGTCAATCAACGAACCAAAGAACTCAAAGACCTCAACGATGAACTGCAGATCAGAATC
>JACXUN010000252.1 GCA_014763905.1 Campylobacterales bacterium | reverse complement strand
ATCATTTGCGTTTGATCTTAAAATCTTTTTTCTTACACTCAAAAAAGTAGTTATGAGAGAGGGGATATCTCAACAAGGCGAGGCGACGATGGAGAAATTCCGTGGAAATCAATAACACCATTTATATTTATGGAGCAGGTGGTCATGGAAGAGTAGTTGCGGACATAGCATTGGCCAGTGGATATGTTATCGGCGGATGGATTGATGATGATCCACAAAAAGAAGCGATATCTTGGGAAAAATTTAATCAGTCCATGCCAAAAGGGACAGCTATAGCACTAGGTATAGGAGATAATTTAATCCGTAAGTCAGTTTTTCAAAAAGTATTAACAGCCGGATATGCATTCCCATCATTGATACATCCATCCGCCATTATTGCACCATCGGTTTCACTTGGAAACAGCGCTGTTATCATGCCTTTATGTGTTATAAACGCCAATGCCACAATTGGAACGGGAACTATTATTAATACCGCTTCCATCATAGAACATGACTGTAAAGTAGGGGAGTTTGTTCACATTTCGCCCAATGTTGCATTGGGCGGAAGTGTCCAAATTGAGAATTTAACACATATTGGGATTGGAAGTTGCATTATCCAAAATATCCACGTTGGAGAAAATTCAGTTATTGGTGCTGGAAGCACCGTTATCCATGCAATCCCTTCAAATGTTACGGCTGTTGGAAATCCTGCTAGAGTAATCACACTCATAGACAAAAAAGACAATTAACATCTCCTTTTTGCTACACTATGTTTATTTTGTATTATCTAGGGATAAATAACACCGTGAAGATTCAACCTTTGCCAGAACAACGTAGCACTATGGTTGTTGCTATTCTCTTAATCATTATTGCCTATCTTTTTTCACTTTCCATGCGCTATATTTGGGTAGAAGAGCTTCAGGGGGTGGAGCAGTTTCGGTGGAATAACGAACTTATGATCAACACCAATGACGGCTATTACTTTGCTGAGGGGGCGCGTGACATCCTTGCGGGTTCTCATGAGGCAAATGACCTCTCTCCGGTCAATGAACCGATCTCTCTTTTGACTGCATGGCTTTCCAAAATATTCCCTGGAAGCTTTGAAACTCTGATCCTTTACATGCCATCCATCTTTGGTTCTTTAATCGTTGTTCCGATTATCCTTATCGGTAGAACATTAGGACAAACGGAAATAGGGTTTATCGCTGCCCTTTTAGCCGGCATTACCCACAGTTATTACAACCGAACGATGGTCGGTTATTACGATACCGATATGTTAACGATTGTTCTACCTCTCTTTGCCCTTTATGCAATCATTGTGGCAATCACCCATCAGCGCAACCGTTTTTTAATCCCGATCACCCTCGCCTTTGCCCTTAACCAATGGTGGTATCCCCAAAGCTATTCTCTCAATTCGGCGATCTTGGTTATAACACTGCTATATGCCTTTGTTTTTGAACGGAAAAATCACTATTTTTATAAAATTTCTCTATTTATTATCATTGGCATCCTATCTCTGCCGTTTTGGATGAAAATCGGCATTGCGTTGGCTATTTTTGCTTTTTTTCATTATAAACCATCCTTGGATCAAAAATGGTTTTGGGGGCTCTTTGCCGCGATTATCGCCCTATACTTTTCGACAGGGGGGATCGATCCGATCTGGGGACAGTTAAAAGGATATCTTTTCCGAGAAAGTGTTTCCAATGAGGGTGAACTTCATTTTTACAACGTTGCTCAAACCGTCCGTGAAGCGGGCAATATCCCTTTTAACGTCTTTGCTGAGCGGATCAGCGGGCATCCGATCACCTTTGTTCTAGGGGTAATCGGTTACATCATGGCTTTGATTGCCTATCGACCACTGCTCATCACCCTTCCTTTGGTCGGATTGGGATTTATCGCCATGAATGCGGGATTGCGATTTACCATTTATGCCGTTGCGCCGATCGCTATCGGATATGCCTATTTGCTGTTGGTCATCACCAAACCGATCGACAAACAGTGGCTCCGATACATTGCCCTTGCGACGCTTACAGGCGCGGCGATTTATCCCAATTATCTCCATATCAAAGAGTATATGACCCCTACCGTCTTTACCACCAAAGAGGTCTCAACCCTTGATCAATTAGGCAAACTTTCCCATCCTGAAGATTACGTCATCACATGGTGGGATTATGGCTATCCTATCCGATATTACAGCGATGTTAAAACTCTTGTTGATGGGGGAAAACACAACGGAGATGTCAACTATCCTGCCAGCTATGTTTTGACACA
>JACXUN010000251.1 GCA_014763905.1 Campylobacterales bacterium | reverse complement strand
AACCTGAGTTCGACGGGATATCATAGTCACAGCTATGATATCCCGTCGAACTCAGGTTAATAGGGTAAAATATGCTTTTTAAGGAGTTGATAAATATGTTATTTGACAAGAACAACCGTTTTAATTTAGCCAACTTAATTACCTTTGGTAATATCGCCTGTGGGATTATCGCGATCCACTTTATCTTGCAAGGAGAGTTCTTTATTGCCATTATCTTAGCATGGATAGCCGGAGCCTTGGACATTATGGATGGGAAAGTGGCTCGTAAATACAAGCTCTCAACCGAGTTTGGGATTCAGGTCGATAGTTTTGCCGACTTTATCTCCTTTGTGGTGATGCCGTCGTTTCTGCTCTATTATGCCATTACGGCTGGGAGCAGCGGCTGGGAGCAATTAGTCTTGGGATTGGTATTTATCTTCTATATCATCTCAGGATTGCGGCGGCTGATTGAGTTTAACCTCAAAGTCGAAGTGGGTGAAGCGGAGAAGTTTTTTACCGGTGTGCCGACACCGTTAGGAGCGATCTTGCAATGGGTTCTCTATCTGCTCTTTGTTTACGGGGTAATCAGTAATCCATTGGCGATTGGTCTTTTGGTCATTGCCATTGCCTGGTCACTCAACAGCCAATTGAAGATTCCTCACCCGTAGGGTGCGTTTTCTAACGCGCCAAAGAGATGCAAAAATAAGAAAGTTAAATATACCTGTGACGGTACGTTAGAAAACGCACCCTACAAGACCGGAGAAAACATTGATACAAAATCTAAAAACCAAACTATCTCATCTCTTAGAACTGGTCATGTTCCAGCACTCTATCTTTTCTCTGCCGTTTATCTTTATCGCGATGGTTGTAGCAGCCGACGGATGGTTTGGATGGAAACTGCTCTTTTTGGGTATCTTGGCGGCTGTCACAGCACGTAATTTTGCGATGGGAGTCAACCGCTATCTGGATCGAGATATCGATGCCCTAAATCCCAGAACCCAAAATCGCCCCTCCGTGGATGGACGGGTTTCTGTTCCGACAATGATAGGGTTTATCCTCATTAACGGGGTGGCTTTTGTCCTGGTGGCATTCTTTATCAATGATCTTGCGTTTACACTCTCGGTTCCTATTTTGGCGATATTGGGAGCTTATACACTGTTTAAACGGTTCTCCTCCTTGGCTCACTTGATTTTGGGTGTTTCATTGGGACTGGCTCCGATCGCGGGAGTGGTGGCAGTATCGGGAGAGATCACGCTCTGGTCGGTCTATCTGGCATTGGGGGTGATGTTTTGGGTTGCCGGTTTTGATCTGCTCTATTCGCTTCAAGATATGACGTTTGATATTGAGCATAACCTCCACTCGATCCCTTCACAATTTGGTGCAAAAAATACCATGTTGATTGCAAAGCTGTTTCATGTTATGACGATTCTGTTCTGGAGCCTCTTTGTTGCAGAGGCGGGATTGGGATTATTTGCCGTTTTAGCAGTCATTTTAAGTGCGATTATGCTAACCTATGAACACTATTTAGTGGGAAAAGATTTTACCAAAATCGATAGAGCTTTTTTTACTGTCAATGGATACTTGGGTATCTTATTTTTTATCTTAATTATCTTGGAGGCACTCTAATATGGCACTCTTATATGTTTTTAACCTCTTCTCATTTATCGGGGTGGTCGGGATTCTCTTTTATCTGATTATCGAGCATACCAGAAATGCTCCCAAAGCAGATAAGTATGATCAGCAGTCGGATAAACTCGATCGATTGGAGCGGTATGTCTATGAGCTGGAACAACGGCTTCAAAGTCATGAGATTTCACTCTCCGAAGAGGAGCTTAGAGCCAAAATCATCAAAATGTATGATGAGGGCAAAGAGCTAATGTATATCGAGCAGGCTCTCGAAGTACCGCGTGCCAAGATCGATATGGTGTTAAAATTTCATAAATTCAACCAAAAGAGCAGAGAAAATTAATCTTTTCTCTTGCATTTTTAAACCGCTTTGGCTATAATTGCACTCTTATTTTACGAAGCACCCATAGCTCAGCTGGATAGAGCAACAGTTTGCGGTACTGTAGGTCGGGCGTTCGAATCGCTCTGGGTGTGCCACTCAAAAAACTCACATAATCAATCACAACTGTTTTAAAATATATTTTTAGAACGCTGGTTCCCACATTTTCATAACCTGAGTTCGACGGGATATCATAGTCACAGCTTTACGAGGTTTTTTGTAGGCAAAGTCAAATTTTTGCGGGACTAACGAGTTAATTCAAAAAAAT
>JACXUN010000250.1 GCA_014763905.1 Campylobacterales bacterium | reverse complement strand
TGATATTATTGTGTATAACAATTACAAAATAAGTTCCACTTATCTTGGGATTTAGAATGGAGAATAGATGAATTTTGGAACAATGATCGGACTCGGTGTTGCCGGAAATTTTGCACACCACTTAGAGCAGGCAGGAGAGTTGGAAGACTTCAAAAATGTCGTGACCAAAGAGGAGGGTGCACCGAAAGGTATTTTCCCTTTTTATCTACCAAACAGTGAGAGTTTTTTGGGTATCTATCCGATTGATTCGACTCGATTAGAGTTGCCAAAATATGAAGCCAATGCCCAAGTTGAGCCTGAAGTTGCCGTCCGGTTTGCCATTGAATACGATGCGGATCACCGTGTCGTTGATTTGGCGGCGAAAGCCTTTACGGCATTTAATGATTGTACGATTAGAAAAGAGGGTGCCAAAAAGATTTCGGAGAAGAAGAGCTGGTGTCCAAGCAGTAAAGGAATGGCGAGCGAATGGGTTGCCATCGATAAGTTTGAAAAAGGCGGGGTAATGGACAAATATCATTTAGCCTCTTTCGTCAAGCGTGACGGTGTCGTCTACCCCTATGGTGTGGATGCTCCGCTGTTAGGGTATAGCTATTTCTATACCAAGTTAAAAGATTGGCTGATCGAAAAGATGAATGAGCAGGAGGATTTCGGTCCGCTGGAGGATATCGCGGCTCATCTCAAAGCGTGCGGTTATCCCCAAGAGGCGATTATCTCAATCGGAGCAACCGCGTATGCTGAGTTTGGCGAGAAAAACTACCTACAGAGCGGTGATGAAGTCTTCGTAATCGTCTACGATGCGACACAGACGACCGGAAATATCGAACCAAGCAATGGAAAAATCATCCTGCATCAAAGAGTTGAGTAGTTTTTTTGGTACAATTCTGTACTAAAAAATTTGGGAAAAACTTAATGAAATATGTATACGCTTTAATGATACTTGCTGTTTTAGTCGGCTGTGGAGAAGATGATTTTTATAAGAAAAAAGAGCGAGCGGTTCTCTTGATCTCGGAAGAGTCTAATCAAACAGTTGACCAGAAAGAAGAGACGGTTGCAAATGAGCCGGAGCAACCAGTAGAGGTTCAAAATAGTGTTGTTGCAGTAGATGAGTCAAATCAAACCGAAGCAGAGAGCAATAGCTCCGCAGAGTCCAACCTCTCTGCCACGGTTGCTACCCCTCTCAAATTTGAAGAGGAGATGACCAAAAAGAGCTTCGAGTTAGAGTCAACCCTCAAACAGCAAGAGATGGATCAAAAACAAGCCATGATTGCCAATGAGAAAGAGATTGCTCTTGCCAAGCTCCAAAGTGAACAGCTGATTGCCAAAGAGCAAGCTCAAGTCGAACACAAAAGAGCCGAACTGGAGGCTCAAAACCGCAAAGAGATCGAATTGGCGAGACTAGAGTCACAGCAGACGATTGCTCTGGGTGAAAAAGAGGTCGCCTTAGCCAAACTGAAAACCGAACGCACCATCTCCGTCAATGAACAGAAGCTCTCCGCGACCAAAGTCGAGAGTGAAAAAGCCGTCGCCCTAGCCAAACTCGAAATGGAACGGCAGCAACAAGACAAAGATATCGAACTCTACAAGATTATTGTAGCGGTAGTTGCCAGTTTGGTGTTACTGGTCTTATTGATCATCTATCTCATCCACCGACGCAACAAACATATCGAACTCAAACTCCACGAAGAAGAGTTGCTCCACCAAAAATACATCGAAGCGAGTAAACAGCACAACGAGAATGTTCGAAAGATGCTAGAGATCATCACCGATGAGAAAACCGACAAAAATGTCAAAAAAGAGATCGTGAGATTGTTAAAAGATCAGGGGAAAAATAGCGGGTTGATTGAGTATAAGAAGCAAATCAACTAAAATTTTTCAAAATGGCTTGCTAAACTCAAAGATATGCGAGGGCGTATCGCCATTGCAAGAGGTATTGAGCGGATGGAGCATGGTAACTTTGGTGATGTAAAGTCGGTAGGAACCAATCTCTCTGAACTTCGTATTACCACAGGTTCTGGATATAGAGTTTACTTCACCAAAAAAGAAGAGCAAATTATTATCTTATAACCTGAGTTCGACGGAGTATTATAGTCACAGTTTTACGAGGTTTTTTATAGACAAGGCAGATTTTTGCAGGACTAGTAAAGCTAATTCAAAAAAATCTAACACAGTCTATGGGAAACCTCGTAAAACCCGAAGGGAAGCCTAAAAATAGGCAATCTTCAAAAAATAAAATTCTTGAATTAGCTACGGCTAGTCCTACGAATTTTGATTTTTC
>JACXUN010000249.1 GCA_014763905.1 Campylobacterales bacterium | reverse complement strand
AATACCGTCTTCACCTATGCCCTGCAGCACCATACCAGCAATAATGTCCAAAGTTCACTGGTGCAAAAGGTCAATACCATTATCAATGACTACAGTGCGATTGTGCCGGGAGCTTGGACGATCTCGGCAGCATCCCGACCGATTATCGAAGAGGTATCACAAACCGCTGACGGTCTTATCGGCTCTTTTTTAAGCCAATCAACCAAAGCCGATCTCAAAAGCAATCTCCAGCCGGCTTTCAACGGGCGTAAATCTCAAACCGTACGGATCAGTGATGATCAGGGAAATCCCTTGGCAGATATCCGTATCTCTATCCGTCTTACCAACTCACTTCTCAATCCGCAGTTGGAAGAGATATCGAGTGACTTTATGGCAGCTATCCCAAAAATGAATCACTATATCGATCCGCTCAATGTCATCAAAATCAGCGGTCAAGAGAGCCGAACCGTTCGGGAAGACTTAAACGGAGCCATTCAGAATCTTGTCACCTTAACTGATCCCGAAGCATTTGGCAACTCCTGCCAAGAGATGCTCAACAATACCCTTCAGAATCGATATGGATTAACCCGTTTTGATGCTCTCAATGTGATGCGGTATCTACTGGTCAACTCTACCAAATTCAGCAAATCCAAATCACTTTACAATAGTGGCTGCCTCAGTGATGAGGATTTGGAACTGCTTAATCTCATGAATGTTCCAATCAAACTTAATGAGGAGTTCTTACCTTATGATCCTGAACTCTACCCTGAGATCGGAAAGCTTATGCAGTCACCTCAAGATCGTAGTAATGTCAATCATATCAAACGATTCTTTTCAGATGATATCTTTATCGTCACAGAAGATAATGAGAGCCGAGGACTGATTGAGGGGTATTTCCCGGGAAATGCCTATAGCAAAGAGGATATCATTACCCTCTTTTCCGAAATGAATGTCGCACGTTTCTGCTGTATTCGTCGTCCGAGTATAGAGGGGGAGTCGCTTAAAACCGGTCAACAGATGTTTTTCCGCCGAGCTAAAGAGCAGACCCTCTACAGTATGGAGTTTTACCGGGGAACCCGCAATCCTCTTATCAAACAAATTATTTTAAAAGTGATTCATGATAATGAAATTAGCCAAAATGAACGCGATACGCTGCTTCGCAGTATGCGTGAGGATGAGTATTATTAAACCTTTTGTATAATACTTTAAAATAAAATTAAAGAATTATAATGCATCGACGAACAAGAGACAAAAACAGTATCTACTTAGACTCATGGAGTCTTTTTAAAATCATGGCGGATTTCGTCAAAGGGTATGATGAACTTGATGATGTCGGAGCTGCCGTGACGGTCTTTGGAAGTGCTAGACTGCATGAAGATACTCCCTATTATCAAAAAGCCCGACAAATCGGTAAACAACTTGCCGATTCGGGATACAGTGTGATTACCGGTGGGTCATACGGGATTATGGAGGCTGCCAATCGAGGAGCCAAAGAGTCCTCACATGCAGAATCAATCGGACTCAATATTGATCTGCCGCATGAGCAAGAGGGCAACGAATATCTTGATAGAGAACTCAAGTTTGACTACTTCTTTGTCCGTAAAGTAATGCTGGTTCGCTACTCATTGGCATATATCATTATGCCGGGAGGGTTTGGGACACTGGATGAGTTCTTTGAAGTACTCACCCTTATCCAAACCAAAAAGAGTACACCCGGGGCGGTGATTTTGGTCGGTTCGGATTACTGGTCAAAACTGTTTGAGTTTATGCAAACCACCATGATAGAGTACGGTACACTCAATCAACAAGATTTGGAGTTGATTTCTATCGTTGATGATACCGATGAAGTCATTAGAATTGTCGATGCTTCACTCCACAATCAACTCGAATCGATCAAAGAGATGGGACTAGAAGATTCTAACTACGGCAATATGCTCAAAGAGACACTCAACAGCCAAGGATGCTGCTAAACATCCAACCCGTCCCAAAACTCATCATAATCGAGATTGGTCATCGCATTTTCATCGGCAAGACCTTTCTCCATCAGTTTTCGTTGTTCGTTTTCAAAGTACTGCTCTAACGCCTCATTTAACATCGTATTGATATCTTTTTTCAACAATTCAGAGAATACCTGAAGATTTTCAACCACCTCAACTTTGAGTTCAAAAGCTATTTGATTTTCCATTCTATTTCCCTAATAACCTGAGTTCGACAACTCCTAAAGCAACGCAAGTCCCTTAAAATTAGCATTTTCATTGATGTTTCCAATAGCTTGAAGCAATAAAGCTCTCTCATTT
>JACXUN010000248.1 GCA_014763905.1 Campylobacterales bacterium | reverse complement strand
GAGTTCGACGGGATATCATAGTCACAGCTTTACGAGGTTTCCCATAGACTGCGTTAGATTTTTTTGAATTAGCTTTAGCTAGTCCTGCAAAAATCTGCCGGAGCCGGTAAAATACGTACGGTTAGCGGTGGGGAGTTCCTATTTCTATATAATGATACTTCATGGGCATGATTATAATCTATCTTGACGAAAATAGCTATCGTTTTTGAAAAATTCTACTTAACCGCTTTTTCTAAATAGCTTATTGGCGTAAAAAGTTCTCAATTTCGGTATAGTACCGTTCAATCCCCTCAAATGAGTGGGTTCCTCCCTCTTCAATCATGGTTTTGGCATGAGGTAATTTATTAACCGCTTCTTGATAATCCAACACCTCATCACCGGTTTGCAACATCAGATAGTACTCTCCCCGCTCTATCGTATCACAATGTAAAACTTCCAGCATATCCAGATAGCTCTTTCGCCACTCAAAGTGACTACTGTCATAATAGTTGAGTGCCAATCCTGTTTTATCGATTGCTCGTTTCAATGTTTTGCTTGAACGGACTGCCGGATTGATTAAAACCGCTTTGAGTCCATACTTTTCTGCCAAATAGATCGCATAATACCCACCCAAGGAGGAACCGATCAGCGTAATATCTTCACACATTTCGATGATCTCTTCGAGTGTTTTGATCGCCAATTCCGGTATATATGAGAGCGAAGGAGCCATAAACGGTACACCCCTTTTCCTAAAATGTTCACGAAAAATTTTGGCTTTGCGGCCCTCTCCGGAGCTTCCAAAACCGTGGATATAGAGTATCATCTCTTTGACTCCTCATAATATTGTTGATAATCGAGAATCTTAGCTTGTAGTCGTCCAGCCAATTGGGTGTTGGCTTCGCCCAATGCAGTCAATATCAGCTCTGCTTCTTGCTGATAACGCATTATCTTCTCACGCTGCCAATGGCTAGGCGGTTGACGCAGATTGGCGATACGATCTGCCATTTTGACGGCCCATATCTCAAACGGCTGATTTTTGATTCGATCCAATGAATCCAGCATCTGCTGCTCTTTGCTACCGAGTTGATTATCTTTAGTCAGTGCCAGTACCCCCTCTGCTACCTCGTAGGAGAAGTGATGATGCAGATCTTGATAGGTGATCTCTGTATCTTCAATCGTATCATGAAGAATGGCACAGATAATGGCAAACTCTGGATCGGTTAGGGTATTACTGACACGCATAATCTCCATCATCACATTACCGATATGGGTTAGATAAGGAAGTTTAGAAGCGGGGAGTTTTTGATTGGCATGAGCGTTCGAGGCAAAAAACCACGCTTTGGTAATCGTATCTTGGGTGTATATATCACTCTTTTTCATGCTCACCATTGTAGCGAAACATACTATAAAAACTCTTTATCTTCTCCTGAGCCTCCTCTATGCCAATCGGTTCAAACCGTACCCTCCCGCCAAAAGGCATCTGAGCCAATTTAAAACAATCAATCGGTAATACGGTTCCTATTTTCGGATATCCTCCAATGGTCTGCCGCTCTTTGAGCAAAATAATCGGCTGTCCGTCTTTGGGAATCTGAATTGAGCCAAAAGCAATTCCTTCAGAGATTAATCTCTCTGTTGAGGGTGTAATTGGCGTACCTTGTAGCTGATACCCCATCCGGTCACTTTGTAGGGTTACTTTATATTCGGAGCTGAAAAACTTTGCTTTTTCTGATTTGGTAAAATAATCTTGCTGATAACTCAACAAAACTCGTAATGTTAACTGATTGGTATAGTTTGGGATGTAGGAATCAAAGACTTTAGTCCCAAATGAAGCGAGGCTAAAGCCGTCGGTTCCCAAGAGGCTGTCTCCTCGTTGGAGCCGAGTACCAATCCCCTCTTTGGGTGTTGTTGAATAGCTTCCATAAATTTTTGGAATAGAAAATCCACCTTTTATTGCCAGATAGGCTCTTTGTCCAGAAATGCGTTTCTCAAAAAAAAGTATATCCCCAGCTTTAACCATATGTGTTCGCCAGATAGGTACCAAAACCCCGTTAATAGTCAAACCCAAATCCGCCCCGGTAACGGCGATTTGCGTTGATTGCGTCACATATAACTTCAATCCTGCCATAATCTCTAACGCATTTGCGTTATGATTATCCAGTAACTTCTGTCCCCAACGGTAAGCATACTCATCCATGGCTCCAGATGGAGTATACCCTCTATCGGTAAAGCCAAAACGTCCTAAATCTTGTATGATGGTAAAAAGTCCAGACTGGAGTACTTTAAATGCCATAAATACT
>JACXUN010000041.1 GCA_014763905.1 Campylobacterales bacterium | reverse complement strand
GGGTTTTTAGAGGTGCCCTTAATTTTTAAAATATTTATTCTTAGACAAAACTTACAAGCTTAAATTAATATTCACGTTTATATAATAGGTAAAATTTAATATTAAGAAATGGTGAAATATACGATTATGTCTGGAACAACTGTAGATCCAAGAATCAAAAAATTTAAAAACATCATTGCAGTCAATCCCTATACTCAAAAATATTATCAATATACAGATCAATCATTAACCGCCATTGAATCGCTGAAGTTTAATCCTCATAATTTTGTGATATCCTATATCGCCAATCGGGATATGATTATCACGGCATTTGATTTGGGAATGGCGGTTGATGAGGATGAGTTAGACGATACTTTCTATATGAAAGCATATGAGGAGCTTGGCTTAGACCCTGAGAAAGAGTATAAAATCTTTCATCAAAAAGCCGATCCTGAGGATAAAAATAGTTATGTCTATAACCTATTTATAATCGAACCGGAAGTTATTGAAAACAGTGTCGCTGCGACTGTAGATCAGACTCGATATATCGATCTTCTTATTCCAGCACCGCTTCTTTTTCGAACCCTCTATACCAGTGGAATCGTGGAGGCGAGTGAGGCTCACTGCTTTATCTATTTTACCATGACCGATGCGTTTGTCACGATTTATGACGAGGGTAAATTTATCTACTCTAAATCCTTAGAGTTCTCGTTAACCCAGCTTTATGAGAAGTATTGTGCTGCGGTAGGTGAACGGGTTGATGAAAAGAAATTTTTTGAAACATTAGAGACTGAAGGGCTTAAAGCAGGCAGCACAGTCTACCAGCAGACTTTAATGAAGCTCTTTGGAGAGATATTTTTACAGATCAACGATATTATTATCTATACCAAACGAGCCTACAATATCGATATAATCCAACGCCTTTTTGTCGGTAGTGCCAAAAGTCCTATTATCGGATTGGGAGACTATGGATATAACTACTTAGGGATTCAGACTTACAATTTAGACTACTTGTTTGATATGAAAAATGACGAGTGGTATGTTGACCAGCTCCAATCCATGATGGTACGAACCGGATTAGACTATATCGATAATTCAAGTCAAGTGGTCAATATGACCACAACACCAAGACCGCCGGTATTTAGAAAACGGGCGAGTGGACAGTTTATTATCAGTACGACGACGGCTTCATTGGTTGCTTTGGCTATACCGCTGGTTTATTTGATTCTCTCCTATTTTAATGATGTACACATTATTCAGCTAAAAATGGAAGATGATGAACTCTCTAAAATTAGCACCCGATATGAGCGGATATTGGGAGAAAAACAGGCGATCATTAAAGATAAAACCAATGAACTCAATGGTCGCCAAGCAGTTTTTGATGCCAAGTCCAAGACATTGATTTCGATTTATAACAAAAAAGTTGATTACCGACTAAAATCTGAACTTTTTGATCGATTTGCTCGTGATTTGACAGAGCATGAGGTTAAACTTGAGCAGATGAGTAGTCAAAGCAATAGCTTTATGATGTATATGGTGAGTGATGATGAGAAGAAAATCACCAAATACATCAAAGATGTTTCCAAAAAATATTTTGATGATATCAAAAATATCAATATAGAACGTATATCCAATGATTATGATGATGGTCTTTATAGAGGTATTTTGAAAGTGAGTTATCGATAATGCATAGTATATTAGATCGTTTAGATAAAGCGTTTAAAGATAAAAGCGAAAATGAAAAATGGATGATCATTATGATGATCGTTTTGGTGATCGGATATATGACTTATGCTCTTTTTTTACCTTATGCGGAAGAGCGGTTTAATCAATCCGAACAGAAGAAAACGACGTTGCAAAACAGTATCCGAAAACATGAACAGTATATTCAGTCTATTACCGTAGGTGGTGATAGAGATTTTTTTGTAAAAAAGTATGACGATGATATTTTGAGTCTAAAGAAACGTATCGCAAGAGCCAATGAGGATATTACCTTTATCACGACCAAGTTAGATGAACTCTCCCCACTGCTTTTCAACAAAGAGAGTTGGTCAAAGTTCCTCAATAGTATTACCAATGAGGCGAAAAGCCAAGCGGTAAAAATTCAATATATCGATAATGAATATGTTGATAATAATGGAAGCTTCGGACATGTTTTGGAGATTGCCATCGGGTGTGAAGGAGAGTATAGCAATATCGTTAAATTTGTCAATCAACTAGAAAAAAATGTCTTAGTAACCGATATTTACGGGAGTGATGTTCGCCTAGATCAAAACGATACTACCACATTTGCCGATATCAATATATCAGTATGGGGGATTAATCACTAATGAAAAAGATACTATTTTTGACCCTAGCTTCGATCTGGATGAGTCAAGCCGCCTCTTTGAGTCAGGAAGAGATTAATAATATGGTGGAACAGATTAAAAAAGAGCGAGCCGGTATCAATTTGGATCGATTAAAAGATACCCCGAATCCTTTTGCTATTGTCAAAGCACCGGAAGTAGAAGAGAAAGTTGGAGTGATCCAGCCGGTGAAAAATGAAGAGAGCGTTGCCTATGAGTTAACGGCTATTTTAAACCGTGCCGCATTTATCAACGGCAAGTGGTATAAAGCCGGTGAGAGCTTAGGAATCTACAAGGTAATCAGTGTCAACAAAAACAGTGTGACACTGCGATACGGTACTGAAACAAAGGTACTGGGTATGCCTGAAAAAAAGAAAAAATTTATACTCTTTAAAGGGAATTGAAATGAGACTACTCAATAAAAATATCTACAAACTTTTATTAACCTCTCTAATAATCGGAACCAGTGCCACACCGGTTTTGGCAGCAAATCGCTGTTCAACGCAAATGTTTACGGTGACACTTAACAGTTCATTAACCTATGGCGATGTATTAGAAAATTTAGCGGATGCGTGCGGTCTTACGCTATTAGTCAAAGATACCGAAGCCAAGATGAGACTTCAGGAACATCTCTACTATGTGAAGCTCAATAATGCTTCACTCGAAGAGTTTTTGGATGTGATTCTCAAAGAGAATGATATCGGTTATGAGTTGGAAGGCAGTAAGCTCAGAATTGCTTATCTCCAGACCAAAACTTTTAATCTTCACTATATCTCTGGATCGAGAATGGGAAAGAGTAACGCACACGTAACCATTGCCAATAATAGTGGAAATGAAAGAGATTCAACAAGGAACACCAATACAGCCATGGGTGGTGGTCCCAATAGTGGGGCGTTGACGGCAGGAACATCCGGATCCAAAACCGGTGTTTCGATTGAGAGCAGTGATGATTTCCAATTCTGGTCAAAAATCAGCGAAGAGCTGCATCAACTGATCAATCGTCCCGAGGACAGTTATGAGGCTCCAACACCGATTATCAATCCTGAAGCCGGTATGATTACCGTTACTGGTACCCCAAAACAGCTTCAACGTGTAGAACACTATGTTAATGATATAACGGCTCAATTAAAAAATCAGGTATTAATCGATGTCAAGATTTTGAGCGTGACGTTTGATGACAGTGCCACAACCGGTGTCGATTGGTCTCAGCTCTATAGCCTGCAAAATATGGCAGTTAGTACCTTTCAGATGGCTCAAAATAACGTAGCTGGGTTATCCTGGACGCGAGATGACAGTGGCAATGCTCAGATCGATGAGGTAACACCGGCAGTGGGATCAAATCCTAAAAATGCCAGTGCCTTAATCGCCGAGAGTTCGACCAGCATCAGAGATCTGGTTAGGTTTCTGAAAACCCAAGGGGATGTTAAATCGATCTCTAATCCAAAAATTATGACACTGAATAACCAGCCGGCACTGATCTCCGTGGGTAATGAGCTCTTTTACAAGATTCAATCCAATGCCATTTTACAGAACAATACCGGTACCGGATTAGCCACGCAGGGTGAGACGATTGATTCGGTATTTGCCGGTATTCTTTTGGATATTACCCCAGAGATTTCGGAAGATGACGGAACCATTACTCTGAAGATTAACCCGTCTATCTCCGATACAATCAATAACGTAGAGCGTGATAACGGCGGATCAAGAGATATTCCACCCGATCTCTCCAGAAAACAGATCTCTTCGGTGGTAACGGTTAAAGACGGACAGCATATTATTTTAGGTGGTTTGATCTCCTCTAAGAGCGGTAAAAAAATATCCAAAGTTCCCTTACTGGGAGATCTGCCGCTGCTTGATCAGCTCTTTAAACGGGAGGTGAAGATTGAGAATGTGGATGAGTTGGTGCTGATTTTGACACCACATGTGGTCAGAAATGATAATGAACTCTCATTAGAAGATTTAGGCTATCGAAAGTTGAAAGATGATGAGTAAATATAGTGATATCAAAAATCTTTTTATCGATAGTGTTGACAGTAAAAACTATATAGATTTAGAGTCACTGAGTTTTAACTACAATGTTTTAGAGGACAGTTTAGATAAGCCGCTTAAAATGATACTGCTTTTTGGGCGACCGGGTACGGGAAAAAGTATGACGCTCAATAAGCTCTATCAAAATCTCAAAGATAAACGGGAGATTCACTACTTTGATGCTCCGATTTTAAGTGAAAAAGAGTTTTTGAAAAGTATCTATGAGTCTATTTCCGGAAAAAAAATTCCGCAAAATATGCGGGTAAACTTTGATGGTCTTTTACGATTTACCCAACAGCTTAAAGGCAAACGGGAGATTATCTTTTTGCTTGATGAGTGTCAGCTCTACAGTGAAGCGTTGATGGAAAAGATTCGGTTGCTTTCCGATACGAGAGTCGTGAAGTTTGTAATCACCCTACATAAGACTGAAAATGAAGATGTCATTGCCAAAGAGCATTTTAAAACCCGTATTTGGGAGGTAATAGAGCTTAAAAATGCCTCAGAAGAAGAGTTAGAGATTTATGTACAAAAAAAACTGCTGCAAAAACATTTTGTTGATGTAGCAAATTTGATTCAAGCCAAACATATAAAGTTTATACACACTCACACCTTAGGTAATTTTCGGGAGACCAATAAGTTTCTCTATACGGTCTTTAGTATTTATGAATATTATGAACTTAACAGACCGGAAAAAATTCCTAAAGGGCGATTCTCCAGAAAAATTCTTGAGATGGCAGCGATAAAATTAGGATATATACATGATTAATATAAAAGAGTTAGAGAGACGATGGTATAAATACAAAGCCAAAAATGTGATACTGTTTTTTGTTCTGCTTTTGCTTGTAGCGGCTCTGGTATATGGAGGGTTGTATCTTTACCGTTATTTTACGGCAATAGAGCATGAAACCATTACTTTACCCCAAAAAAGCGAAAATATGATACAGGCTCATGGAACGATTATTCCAAAAGAGACGGTTGAGAATAATCAATCAGATTTGAATATTGCACCTCCGGTAGAAGATAACTCTGATGAGATGATTCTCTCCCCGACTATTCCTATTGTAGATATGGATAGTGAAAAAGCAAATGATAGAGAGCGGAAACGACAAGCCACTGCACAGTCTCAGAAGAAATTGATCAAAGCTAAATCCTCAGCAACCCTGACGCGGCAGGAGTTGGATGTTATCCATGGACGAGATCTCAAACACGAAAAAAAGGTGATCCAATTTGAGACTAACACTCAGAACTATTTTGAGGTAATGGAGCAGAAATTTGCTCAAAACAAAAATCCTAGAGAGGCACTATTATTGGCAAAAGCTTACTATGATCAAGGTGACTACAATAGTGCTGAGCAGTGGGCATTGAAAGCCAATCAACTTGATAGCAAAATAGATGAGAGTTGGCTGGTGTTTGCTCAATCCAAAGTGATGCTAGGGAAAAATCAAGAGGCGATTAATATCCTCAGCTCCTATTATAAAAGCACGAAATCTCCTAAAGCCAAAGCCTTATTAGAGAAGATCAGAACCAAGGAGAACTAATGAGACTACTACTCTTTGTTGCCTTACTGAGTTCTACACTGTTTGGTTCTTATCTTTCGACGATTTACAACTATTATGAGAAGCAGGAGTATGAAAAGGGGTGTGATTACGGTACGAAATACTATACCGTCAACAGCTCTGATGAGAAGTTTTTGACTTTTTATGCTCTTTCATGTCTGGAGACCAACCACATCGATCGTATAGCCAGACCGATGGCACAATTGACCCAAAGTAAATCTTCACGGGAAAATGCCAGCTATTTTTCTACCATACTGTTACAAAAACAGCTGCTGATGCAGGCGATTTTAGATGACAGACCGCTAGGCGAATTGAAACTGCCGCAGACCAACTTCTATCTCTCTAAAATTTTTGATCTCTTTGTCGCCGGTACCTATACCAAAGATAAAGATGTCTATCGCTTAGCCGATTCGGAAAAAGAGGATAAGTACTATGAACTCTATATAGAGACAACCAAAAAAAATGAACAGTATATGATTATCGATATCTACGAAGAGAATCGATTTACGAAACGTTACCAGTATAAATAGGGAGAATAGATATGGAAAGGCTTTTGGAGTTATTGATCCGGAACAGTCTGATCGATAAAGATAAACTAAATCTCTTTATCCGTAAATACGGTGAAGAGCGGATTACGATAGAAAATCTCATCAAAGTGAAGATCCTTGATCCGATAACATTAGAGGAGTTCTTAGTTAAAGAGCTTCGTATGCAGACGATTGAGATGGAGGAGTTGGAGTCTATACAAGGTATCGATACCACACATCTCCTAAAATTGATTGCCAAAAGTTTAAATATTGACTATGTCGAGTTGAGTGAAATTGATATCGATTATAAGTTGGTCAAACGGCTGCCGATTAAACAGTTGGTACGTTATAACGCACTGCCTCTTTATGTTGACGATATGACTGCAACGGTTACCGTTGCCTTTGCTGATCCCTCTAACTTTGAAGCCAAAGGAGCCATCGAGCGGTTTTTTCACGGGAAGATTATGGAGGTGGTTATCGCAAAGGCTCAAATGATCAAACGGGAACTCCTCAAACTCAAAACAGCGGAAGATGTTGAGATGTTTTCGCAAGATATCAAGCATGATTTGACAGACGGAGCGATTGATACACAGGACTCCAACGATTCACCGGCAGTACTTAAATTGATCGAAACGGTTGTCAAAACGGCGATCAATGCCAAAGCGAGTGATATCCATATCGAAGCTACGGAAACACACACCATGATTCGCTATCGGATTGATGGGATGCTGCAAGCCTATTTTAAACTCGAAAAAGTGATCTTCGGTCCATTGGCTTCACGAACGAAACTGCTCTCAGGACTTGATATTGCGGAGAAACGAAAACCTCAAGATGGTCGTTTCACCCAGATAGTCAACGGCAATGTCTATGATTTCAGGGTCTCTACGCTACCGACAATTTTTGGTGAGTCGATTGTTCTAAGGGTATTGGATAAATCCAAAGCTTTGGTCAAACTCGAAGATGCCGGGATGAATCCCCAAGCGTTTGAGCAGTTCAAAAAAGGGATCAAAGCTCCATACGGTATCGTACTGGTTACCGGTCCGACCGGTTCAGGTAAGACGACCACACTGTATGGAGCACTCAATGCGATTATCGATGTCAAAGATAAGATTATCACTGTCGAAGATCCGGTAGAGTATCAGATGGCGGGTATTCAGCAGGTTCAGGTCAGTCCGCATACCGGTTTAAGCTTTGCTACAGCTCTGCGTTCTATTTTGAGACAAGACCCGGACAAAATTATGATCGGTGAGATTCGTGACCATGAGACACTGCGTATCGCCATTGAAGCCGCTTTGACCGGTCACTTGGTTCTCTCGACCCTTCATACCAATGATGCCATCTCGGCGATTAATCGAATGCAGGATATGGGGATCGAAGATTATCTCTTAGGAAGTGCCGTGGTTGCCATCCAAGGGCAGCGGTTGGTCAGAAAGATCTGTACCTCGTGCAAAGAGGAGGAGCATGTCAATCTAAGTGGACTCAAAGAGATTGCTAAATTTATACCGCCTAATGCCAAGTTCTACAAAGGTAAAGGGTGCTCGGTCTGTAACCACAGCGGTTATGTCGGACGGGAGATGATCTGTGAAGTCCTATTGATTTCAGAGACAATGTCAACCCTCATCGCCAGTGCCGCTTCCAAAGAGTCGTTAAGAATCCAAGCTGATAAAGAGGGATTTAAGACGATGCTGGAGGATGGCATTAACAAAGCACTCAAAGGTATAACCTCTCTCGAAGAGGTACTGCGTGTAGCACGATAAGCTAATCAGGGAGAAACATCATGCATTATTATAAAGTTACGATGACCCAGAAGGGCAAAAGAAGCCATCAAGTGATCAAAGCCAAAAGCAAAATCAATGCGATTCGTATGGCAAAACAGGAGTATGTCGGTTTCAATGTTCTCAAAGCCGAAGAGACCACTCCTAGTACCAGTGATCAGTTGAGTGATGCCTTTGAGAATCTCAAACGCTCTTTCAAACCCAAAATTGAGATTGGGCATAAAATTTCCTCGATTCGTCAGATTGCCGTTATGACCGATGCGGGTATCTCGATTCATGATGCCATTGACGAAGTAGCCAAAAATACTGAAAATGATCGGCTCAAACATATCTATTCGACCATGAGCAACGATATTAATGCCGGTAAGAGTATCGGGGATTCGATTATGCCGTTTCGAGAAGATTTTGGGCATGTTGCCGTGGCGATGACCAACTTGGGTGAAAAAACCGGAAATATTTCGAGCTCTTACCACAAGCTTGCCAATATCCTAGAGAGTATCCGGGACAATACCAAAAAGTTCAAAAAAGCGATACGGACACCCCTTATCACTTTAGTGGCGATGGCGATTGCATTTGTCGTTTTGATTATGATGGTTGTCCCAAAATTCAAAGAAATTTTTGATAAGTTCAAAACTGAACTACCGCTTCCAACCCAAATACTTTTGGGAATCGAACACGCATTTAGTAATTATGGACTTTATATTTTAGTCGCGTTGATATTGCTGGTAATGCTGCTGATTCACAAGTACAAGAGTGATGAAGATTTCAAATACAAAATGGATAAGATACTCGTTCATCCTAAATTTTATTTGATTAACAAGATTATTTTCTTCTCAACGATGCATAAATACACACTGGTATTTGGTGAGCTGGTACGTTCGGGGATCCCGGTATCAGAAGCTCTTGACACGGCAGTCGACATGGTAGATAATCTCTATATCAAAAAGAAACTTCTCTCCGTCAATGCTAATATCGCCCGAGGTATCTCCCTCTCCGATGCTTTTAACCAAACAGAACTCTTTGAAAATATGCTTCTCCAGATGATCCGAGCCGGAGAGAGCAGCGGACAGCTTGATGCGATGTTAGGAAAAGTGACTGACTATTATGATTCGAGATTCCAAGATTTGATCGACAACTTAGCAGCTTATATCGAACCGATTATGCTCTTTTTTATTGCTTGTTTGGTACTGTTGATGGCGTTAGGTATCTTTATGCCGATGTGGGATTTAGGAAAAGCAGTTAAATAAAATATGATATCCCGTCGAACTCAGGTTGGTAAGGTGGTGGGTCCTCAGGGACTCGTGAGTCTCTTTATCACAAACGAATTCGAGAAAAAGAGAGAAGTAAGTTTTAAAACCAAAATACAGTGTTTTTCAGAATTATAAAAATTCAGAGCAGATTTATTTAAAAT
>JACXUN010000247.1 GCA_014763905.1 Campylobacterales bacterium | reverse complement strand
CTCCTATCATCCAATTTTTGAGCTCGTCACCAATCCGGTTCCAGGCATAGGTAGTTTGAGGAGAACGCGGATCTCCGACCGCTTTGAGGATAAAATCGATCCATTCCGTACTAATCGTAGCATTTGCGCTTTTGCACTTATCCAAAAGAATCGATACACTCTCTTCGCCAATATTTCGAGTCTCTGTCGCACTGATACCACGGTTTTCGTAGATTTGTTCGAATAGAGATGGATTATTTTCACCAAGTTCGAGTTTTCGAACCCCTTCAAGAAGTTTTGTCAAACGAAGTCTTTCATAGAACTCATCTTCTTCATTGAGATAGAGATCCTGTTTAATTTCATTGATATCGCTATCCTTATACAAAGCCAATAGCTCATTCAACTTTCCATCAAGAATGCTGGAAATTTGCTTAGCTTTGATGACCATGGGATTGCGCCCATGGTATTCTCTGATCAATTTTTTGAGCAACTCCGTCATATACATCTTATTGGAAATATTGTTTTCAAAAACAGAATACCGGTGATAATATAACTCCAAAAGAGATTTAGCAAGTCGATTGGATGCTCCAAGTGCTGTTTCAAGAAAATCCAAGAGTCGATTTGATTGAACTACACGCCCTATCATGCCAGGCTCTAATGACAAAACTGCTATCCCAAGGCGTGCCTCCTGGGGTGTCCTAATGTTAAACGGTTCTTTTTCGCGCAATGATTTTTCTATCATCTGTTTGACTTGATTATATTTCTCGCTTTTTTTACTACTAATGTTATTGTGAATAATTTTGTTAAATTTCTCAATTGAATGCTTAAGCTCTCTTGCAAAATGAGGCATTTCAAAAAACATCATTGAACCTTGTGACTAGCTAGTGCAAAAAAGAATTCGATTCGTCGGTTTTGTTTTCGTCCATTAATAGAATCATTGCTAGCAATGGGCCGTTGCTCGGCATATCCACTATAAGAGAACAAATAGCGATTGGAGCCATTCTTCAAACTCCCTATCCCTGCGCTTGCATTCATCGCTAAAAAGGTATTGATAGCCCGTTGGGCTGAAAGTTCCATATTTGTCCATCGTCGGCCACCTCTAAAGCTATCAAAAGGAACATTGTCAGTATGCCCTTCGATAAAGATTGTATCGATTGCTTTTTTATATCTAGTGTCTTTCATTTTATTAGCTATCTCTTGCGCAATAATGGAGATCTTACTTTTTCCCACCGTACTTAAATCTGCTGATCCCAAAGCAAAAAAGGCGTCTGATCGAAGACGCATATTTCCATTTTGAGGATCAATGTCTACATCAATATGCTTCTTTTTTAGCTCTATTTGTAGTTCTTCAAGTAACTGTTGCCGGTTCTTAAAGTTCTCCTCATAGGCTTCTGACTTCTGGCTAAATGTAAAAATTGTGTACGCCAAAATTAAGATGAAAATGAACAATAAAGAGGTCATTAAGTCGGAAATAGAAATCCAATAGTGCCCATCCTCGGCGTGATTTTCTACGTTTGATCGATTCATCGATCTCATTTAGTACCCCGTGTTTCTGTTAATTCCGCTATTGCATCATTGAGTTCCGTTACTGCACCTGAAAGACCCGATGCAAAATCTCCTAATTGCTTGTCAAACGTAGAGAATGTGTTTCTTATTGCTTTCTCAAGTTCTTCCCTATAATTATCCACCTGTTCTTGGAATTTTTCCATGCTCGCTTCGTTTTGCTTGATCAAATCTTGATAACTTTCTGCAAGATTTTGATAGGTTTCTTGTGAATCTATTACAATACGCTGTGTTAGATCAGACGTTTGCTTAAATCTTTCCACTGTTGCTTCCAGCTGTGAAGTGTAATTGCCTACCGAATCATTGAATTTTACAAGATCCAAAGAGGCTTGAGTTAGTTGACGCGAGCTCTCTTCGGTTTTAGCTGCAAATGACTGAAGCTTAAGAGCGCTGTTATCAAGAATTTCAAGATACGAAGGGACTTTTTCAAGTCGTTGTGCCGATTGTGAGATGATGGCATCAACCGATGATGCATGTGAGGCGATATTTTTGAGGATTTGATCCATTTCATTTTTGAGTGATGCTACAGAATCATTAAGTCTTGTAGCGATTTGTGAAATCGCGTCATTAGACCCGTTTTGTATGGCTTGAATAGCATGAGTAAACACCTCTTGTGTTCGCACTAACGCAGCATTAATTGCCTCATCCCGACGCGCACTATCAGAAGCCATTTTTTCAGTAGTTTCATTAATTCTTTGAATGATCGTACTCATGCTGTCATTGAGCTCTTGCTCTCTCTGTGCTGATTGAGA
>JACXUN010000040.1 GCA_014763905.1 Campylobacterales bacterium | reverse complement strand
ACACAAGTATCACTGTTGGTGGTAGAACCGTAACTTACTAAAAATAATTCTTCCAAGCTTAGCTTGGAACTCTTTTTATATTGTTAAGGTTATTTCTTAAAATAATTTTAATAGTGTAAATATTTTTTTAATAAGAATTATAATGACCAAAGCTTTTAGTATGATAGAACTCATATTTATTATTGTGATTGTTGGTATTTTATCTGCGATAGCAATTCCTAAATTGATGGCTACTCGGGATGATGCCAAAATTTCAAAAATGGCATTAGCCATACAAGCGGTTCATTCTGAAATTGCTGCTAGTGTAGTAGCAACCAATAAGATTCCCTCTACTAACGAAGATATCGAAAAAATTTCCAATACCGTTTTAGAACAATCACCTCATTATTCAATCGTAATCAATCATGGTCAAATTATCGAGTTTATTGACTCCAATCATAATAATGAAGTGTGTAAGGTATTGACCATTGATGATTCCAATCTCAGCCAAGTTTCATTAAGGTTTACTGATGGAGCAGGTGAAAGTGCGATGTGTAAAGGCGTTCAAAAATTAGTTCCCAATACCAGCTCAGGTTTTACCATTGCCGGTAATATCGTAAATTATTAATTTAAAGGATAAACTATGAAACAATTTAAAAAAGCATTTACCATGATAGAGTTAGTATTTATTATTGTCGTTATCGGTATCTTGGCGAGTGTAGCGATTCCGAGATTGGCGGCGACGCGTGATGATGCGGTTGTCTCCAAAGCCAGAACCACTGTTGCTGCGGTGCGTAATGCATTGGCAATGGAGCGGCAGAAGCGAATCTTGCGAGGGGAGTTTGCAGCTATTACGGCTGTGGGAGATGAAACCAATGTCTTTGGTCAATTCAGTGCGGATAGCCGAGGTAATCGAGAGGATGTTATGGAGTATCCTATTCCGTCTGAGAATGGTAAAGATAAGTGGCGATTTAGCAGCGGTTCCGGTCAGGATGGTCGGGATCAATATATCTTTAGTTCGGTTTTAGGCGATGTCGCTTTTGAAGTGTTCAATGGACGATTTGAGTGTAATACCAATGATACTGCCAATACCAATACCAGTGGTTGTGAACAATTAACCAGATAATCTTATGCTATAATCTCCTCAATAAAATTTGAGGAGAGAGATATGCATTACTACGAAGTTGCACTATTACGCTCCTCTGCTCCTACTTTAACTTATCATTCGGCTATCCCATTGTCTATGGGGACTTTGGTGGATGTGCCGGTTCACTCTACGGTCAAACAGGCAGTAGTCCTGAAAGCAGTAGAAAAACCTATTAAGTTTGAAACGGCTGAAATTGTCAGTTCATCAGATCGATGGTATACCCCTGCTCAGATAGCCATTGCACAGTTTATGGCAGAGTATTATTTTAGCTCTTTGGGTGAGGCGATTGGATTGTTTGTACCGCATTGTAGGGTGCGTTTCCCAACGCACCAAGAAGATATAGAGACCCAAAAGGGTGCGTTAGGAAACGCACCCTACAAATTGCCGACATTATCAGCTGAGCAACAAAATGCCTACCATCAGCTCCTTGAATCCAATAAATCCCTCCTCTTTGGTGTAACCGGTTCCGGTAAAACTGAAATCTTTATCACTCTCATGGCAAAAATGATAGAGGAGGGGAAACGGTCGATTTTTCTGATGCCGGAGATTTCGCTTACGCGGCAAATGCAAAAACGGTTGGAGAAACATTTCGGCAAGCGGGTCATTATGTGGCACTCGAAATTGACCAAAAAACAGAAAGAGAAGCGATTGGAAGCAATCTATGCCGGAGAGGTGGATATCGTTGCGGGGGCGAGGTCGGCTCTCTTTACTCCTCTGGAAAAGGTGGGATTGATTATCGTCGATGAGGAGCATGATGACAGTTACAAATCGATGATGAAACCACGTTATCATGCCCGGGATATGGCAGTCTATATGAGAGAGAAACTGGGAGCCAAGGTGGTGTTGGCGAGTGCGACACCGAGTTTGACCTCATATGCCAAGTACAGTGTAGTGAGACTACCCAAACCTTTTGTCGAGACGAAAAAAACATACCATTTTGTGGAGGGAACCAGCCTTTCGAATCTGATGATCCAAAAGATCAAATCCAACTTCCAAGCAGGCGAACAGTCACTGCTCTTTTTGCCGACGCGGGGAAATTTCAAGTATCTCTACTGTTCTCATTGCGGGAAGACACATCTCTGTCCTTACTGTTCGGTGGGAATGGCACTCCATCGGTATGCACGGCATCTCAAATGCCACTACTGTAACTATACTGAAGCGATTCGGGAAAGCTGTGTCTATTGTGGTCATAGCCCGCTGTTGAGTGAACGGATGGGAACGGTTGAAGCCAAAGAGATCATTGAAAACAGTGTGAAACATATTACTATCGAACAGTTTGATAAGGACAGTATTACTACCGCTAAAAAGTTGAATGAAGCCCTTAAACGCTTTGAGACCAAGGAGAGTCATCTGCTGCTGGGGACGCAGATGCTGAGCAAAGGGCATGATTATGCCAATATCACGCTCAGCATTATCTTGGGGTTGGATTATATCTTGGGGATTGCTGATTATCGAGCAAGAGAGCGGGCGATGAGCTTACTCATCCAGATCGCCGGACGTTCCGGTCGAGCCAAAAGTGCCGAAGTGATTGTACAGAGTGCCAATGCCGATTTTTTCAAAGAGTATATTGGTAATTATGAAGCGTTTTTAAAAGATGAACAGGAGTTCCGTCGTGATCTTTATCCGCCGTTTGTCTCCTTGGCAAGGGTGTTAATCGCTCATAAAGAGGATGCCAAAGCGGCAAAAATTACTCTTGATACGGTAGAAAAGCTCAAAGTTTTTGAAGCGATTGAGATAGTCGGACACGGTAAAGCTCCGGTTGAAAAGATTGCGGGCAAGTTTCGGTATACGATTCTGCTGCGTTCGAGCAAGAGAATACCTCTGCTTAAGGCTTTGCATAGTATAAATAGCCCGATGGTGGAGATCGATATGGATCCAGTCGAATTCTCCTAAAGTAGGGTCGATTGATCGACCAAACAAAAATAGAAGGAATATAATTTATGAAAGAAAGATACCCAACCAAAAAAATCTATGTCGGCAATGTAGCCGTCGGAGGTGATGCCCCGATATCGGTACAATCTATGACCTATAGTGATACGGAAAATGTAGCCCAAACGGTGGAGCAGATCAATCGTCTCCATTTTGCCGGATGTGATATCGTCCGTGTGGCAGTCCCGACGATGGAGGCGGCATTGGCTCTTAGATCTATCAAAGAGCAGATCGCCATTCCGTTAGTAGCAGATATCCATTTCAATTATAAATTGGCACTCGAAGCAGCTAAATGGGTTGATTGTATCCGTGTCAATCCGGGGAATATCGGCGAAAAGGGGCGAATCAAAGAGATCGTCAAAGCGTGCCAAGACCGCAATCTACCGATCCGGGTCGGGGTCAATGCCGGTTCATTGGAAAAAGAGTTTGATACGAAGTATGGAGCGACTGCCGAGGGTATGGTTGCCAGTGCGGAGTATAATATCAAGTTTTTGGAAGATTTAGGGTTTACCGATATTAAAGTCTCACTCAAAGCTTCTGATGTTAATCGAACGGTAGATGCCTATCGAATGCTCAGACCGAAAAATAACTATCCGTTCCATCTGGGCGTTACCGAAGCGGGAACCATTTTCCACGCAACGGTCAAATCGGCTATTGGTTTGGGAGCGTTATTATTAGATGGTATCGGAGATACCCTGCGTGTTTCGATTACCGGAGAACTGGAAGAAGAGATCAAAGTCGGAAAAGCGATTCTCAAAGACTCCGGACGGGTGAAGGATGGACTCAATATCATCTCATGCCCGACCTGTGGACGTATCGAAGCGGATCTGGTCTCAGCGGTTGCAGAGGTAGAGAAACGTACCGCTCATATCAAAACTCCGATGGATGTCTCGGTCATGGGATGCGTGGTCAATGCGATCGGTGAAGCCAAACATGCCGATGTGGCGATCGCTTACGGTAAAGGCGCAGGACTGGTCATGGTTAAAGGAGAGGTGGTTGCCAAGCTACCGGAGAACCAATTGGTCGATCGATTTGTGGCGGAGGTTGAGGCGTTTGCCACTAAGCAGAATTAGGTATAATAGAAACAATAAATTTATGAAAAGAGCAATCCTGACGCTATTTCCTTATTAGATAAAACTACGTATAATAGAAACAATAAATTTATGAAAAGGAGCCTATTATGGTAACCATTCCATTAAAAATCGAAAACAGCATTTATGAAGATATGGTGCGTGGTGGTGTGGATATTCAAAAAAAGTTCAATGAATTTTTATCTCAATTTGCTTTTGTAGATGATGGATACCCTACAATAGGTACAGAAGAGGCAAAGCGAAGAGTTGCTGAAACGGTGGAACACTATCGCAGAAACCCTGAGGATTTTACCCCATTTGATGATGCATATTGGGATAGTTTGGATAAATTGATTGATGATGTTGAAGCAAAGGCATAATCATTGAAAATTGAAAGAGCAAAACTGTTTGATATACGATTAGAATCAATCATTCTTCATATAGCAAAAGAGAGTCCACACAATGCAAGAAAATTGAAAAATAGATTTGAAAAAAGTATAAATAATTTAGATTATATGCCTTATAAATTTAGAAAATCATACTATTATGATAATGAAAATATTAGAGATTTAATCGTACAAAGATATACCCTACCGTATCTAATTGATAATGACAATGACAGAATTGTAGTACTTGATATCTTTAAATGGGGGGAACGGTAATGAGCGAGAATATGTACAATCTCAATATAGAACGGGCGGTTCTCTCTGCCATAATTTTTGATCCCAAAATTTTCGAAGAGATCGCAGCCAAACTCAAAGCTCATGACTTTTATCTCCCGTTTCACCAATACGTGTTTGCGGCGATGGAGGAGCTGTTGCGTGAAGAGAAACCGATCGATGAGGAGTTTCTCAAATCCAAACTCAACAGCAGCGGGAATTTCGATGAGGTGGCGATGCTGGATATCCTCGCCTCTAACCCGATCTCTAATACCGATGCTTATTTGGGTGAGATTAAAGCACGAGCGGCGAAACGGGCGTTGGCAACATTGGCAACGACCATTAAAAAGGTCACCATTGAGGATGATCTCCCTGTGGAAGAGGTGATGAATCTCGTCGAAAAGAAGCTCTATGAGATCACACAAAATGCCACCAATCAAGATTTCCGAGAGTCCAAAGAGATTACCCTATCGATGCTTAAAGAGATCGATCGGCTCAAAGCATTGGGCAACTCAAAACTGATCGGTACCGATACCGGATTTAGGAATCTCAATGATAAAACGAGTGGATTTGGTAAAGGGGATTTAGTCATTGTGGCGGCAAGGCCGGCGATGGGAAAAACAGCCCTAGTTCTCAATATGGCACTTAAAGCAGTAGAACGCAATGAGGGTGTTGCCTTTTTCTCCCTAGAGATGCCGGCGGAGCAGTTGATGCTGAGGATGCTCGCTGCCAAGACCTCGATCCCGCTTCAGGCTTTGCGTGTGGGGGATTTAAGCGATGAGCAGTGGAGTGATCTGAGTCGGGCGGCGGATGATATGTCACACAAAAAACTTTTTGTCGATGATGGCGGTCATGCGACGATTCATCATGTCCGTTCTAAACTGCGTAAACTCAAAGGGCAGCATCCCGAGATTACGATGGCGGTTATCGATTATCTTCAGTTGATGAGCGGTGAGGGGCGTGAAGGGCGGCAGCAAGAGATTTCGGAGATTTCTCGTGGATTAAAGCAATTGGCTCGTGAACTTCAGATACCGATTATCGCTCTGTCACAGCTCAACCGGAGTTTGGAGAGTCGGGAGAATAAACGACCGATGATGAGCGACTTGCGGGAGTCAGGGGCGATTGAGCAGGATGCAGATATCATTCTCTTTGTCTATCGAGATGATGTCTATCGTGAAGCCAAAGAGAAAGAGAAAGAGATGAAAGCCAAAGCCGAAGGCAAAGAGTACAAGAGTGAATATCGGCGAAAGAGTGAAGAGGAGACGGAGCTGATTATCGGTAAGCAGCGTAACGGTCCGACGGGTACGGTCGATCTGATTTTCCAAAAGAATTTTACGCGGTTTGTAGATGCACATAAAGGCGGTGATACGCCGTTTGAGATCATCTACGAAGGCGGCGGCAATATCGATACGTCGACGCAAGCCAATATCGAGTTGCCGACGATTTAAGGGGAGAATAGAAGAGGTTCTTATTATGTTAGAAAAACCAAAACTTTTTTTGAACGCCAAAGAGTTTTGGTGGGTGATGATTACATTTACTCTCCTCATTGCCATTCGATTAGGATTTCTTTACCATGAATATCGAGCGTTTGTTCAGAAGCCTTTTTACTATACCGATGTTGAGGTGCTGCAGCAGTATACTAAGACGCAAAATAATCGAACTTATACGGTACTGCGGGTGTATAGCCGTGATTTGGGACTTTCGTTTTTTACCCGAACCTACCATCAACAAAATTTGCTGGATAAACAGCTGCGTCTTAAACTGTTTCCCCATGAGCAAATCACTTTTCGAGACTATTTGAGTACGTCGTTTATTAATGCTCAAATCAATGCGATACGGGATAAAGCGGTGACATTCAAATCGACACTTTTGAACCGTATCGCACAGCAGCATGATAATCCAATGGTCACTCAATTTTATCAAGCCATTTTCTTCGCTTATCCGCTTCCCAAGGCACTTCGTGAATCGATATCCAAGCTGGGTGTCAGTCATCTGATTGCCCTGAGCGGATTTCATTTGGCGATTCTCTCTGGCTTGCTCTTTTTTCTGATTAAGCCTTTTTATCGCTATTTCCAGCGGCGTTATTTCCCCTATCGCTTTGATCTGATCGATATTGGACTGGTCGTTTTGATGATATTGGGATGGTATGTCTGGTTTGTGGAGGCTCCCGATTCATTGCTGCGTTCTTATATGATGATGGTGTTGGGGTGGCTGGTGTTGATTAGCGGGGTGGAGTTGCTTTCATTTAGCTTTTTGATGACGGTGGTGATGCTGCTGTTGGTTTTGGTTCCGGAGATGCTTTTCTCCCTGGCTTTTTGGTTTTCAGTTTTAGGAGTTTTTTACATCTTTTTACTGTTGAAGCATATTCATGTGAAGCACAATGTTGTGATGACCCTGATTATCTCCTTTGGTATCTTTGTGTTGATGCTGCCGATTATTCATCTCTTTTTCCCGATCACCAGTACCGCACAACTCTATTCACCGCTGTTGTCTCTGGGGTTTACCCTCTTTTATCCGCTGAGTATGCTGCTGCACACGCTTGGAGTAGGTGGTTTGATGGATGTTCCATTGCTTCGATTGTTGACATGGGATAGTCAAACGATTGATATTCATCTCCCTGTATTGTACGGGATACTCTATCTGGGCTTATCGATGATTTCGATTTACTCTCGATGGGTTTTCTATCTGCTTTTGATAACAGCGGTGGGATTTATGGGATGGATGTTTATCGGCTTTATGCTATGATTGTGCAAAAAAGCAAAAGGAATTCCTATCAGAAATTTTAATCTTTTTCCGGTGACCTATACCCTAATTATTATCAATATTATTGTTTTTCTCTTGCCGATTTTGGGATTTGATGAAGAGATGATTTATGAGTTTGGGGTTAATTATGGTCCCTACGTGGTTTTAGGGGATGAGATATATCGGCTTTTTACCTCAATGTTTATGCACGCTAATACCATGCATTTGGTAATGAATATGCTGGCACTTTATCTATTAGGTCAATCAGTCGAACCACTGTTTCCGAAACTACACTATTTATTGCTTTATTTTATATCAGGGTTATTTGGAGGATTGGTCTCGATCTATTTTCATCTGGATACCCCTGGACTGGGAGCGAGTGGGGCGGTTTTTGGACTCTTTGGGGTATTGATTGGATTTGCGATACTGCATCGTGATTATATGGGAGCAGAGTTTAAAGCATTTATTAAACAGATTGCTATCATATTGGGGATCAACTTGGCATTTGGGTTGGCTGTTCCCAATGTGGATTTGAGTGCTCACATTGCGGGATTGATCGTCGGATTTATAGGTGGCTTAGTTGTCGGTAAGAATAGAGAATATATTTGGATTTTTACGCTTGTTATGTTATTGGGGATGGGGCTTTATTTTCAGTATCTTCAAGAACTCTATGTTGACATCACCGAGGTACTGTATGAACAGTACTAAGATCATACTATTGGGACTATGGCTGCTGCTTTTCAGCGGCTGTAGTCTGATGCCGGTTCCTCATCCGACACAAAATGAGATAGAGACAAATGCCGACAAGTTAGCTCGGATGATAGTCGATTTGAATGAGAGCATTGACCCCAACGAAGCACAAAAGTTTGCATGGGAGAGTTTGAATTATGCTCAACGATTAGCCCAAGATTATGAAGTGGTCGCTCCGGCACTCTGGCACAATACTTTGGTCAATATCGGAGTCAAGAAACGAGGACTCTGTTATCAATGGGCAGAGGATATGCTAGACCATTTATTACGCCAAAACTATCAAACCATACAGCTTTATGTGGTAGGATCAGATATCGGAAACTATTTTGAACACAATGCCCTGGTGGTTACCGGTATAGGTGAGTCCTATCGTGACGGTATTGTCTTGGATGCGTGGCGGAACTCAGGTGATCTCTTTTTTGTACATTTAACAGAGGATAAAAAATATGAGTGGAAAAATCGACAGATTCTGTATCAAGCGGTTTTATTTAGAATGTATCACCACTACTAAGCGTGGTGATAGAGGAGATTATTGTTTGATTGCTTCGCAAGGCTCAGTTTTAGCCATTGGGATGTCTTCTCCGTTATATGGACAAAGCTCAGCAACATCTTTACAATCTTTACACTTTTGGATATTTGGCTTAAAACACTTTTGTGGTGTAGCTTTTTGAACGATTTTTGGTTGAACCGGTAGGATATCTCCACCCGCAAAGAGTGCACTCGCAACGACAACAAGACTTAGAAATAATTTCATGTTTTTTCCTTATTTTTTTTTGATGTTTATAACTTTATCATGATTTTAATTAATTCAATATTGTTCATAGAAAAAAAAAGCAAAATTAATCTATTTTTAACTTTTTTTGTGTGTTATAATATCACTTTTTGAAAAGAAAAGGAAAGATTCAAAGGTGCTAGTGTGATCTTAGAGATACTTTACCAAGACGATTATCTGGTTGCGATCAACAAGCCTTCTGGTTTGCTGGTTCATAAATCACCGATCGATAAAGGGGAGATACACGGATATACCCCAAAAGAGGGAGTGATCGATTATGATCTCAAAGTAATCTTGGATGCCAAAGCCGATCGAGATCGAAGCGATGATAAACTGCCACAGCAAGCGATTACGCACTATCAGCGATTGGCAACTTTGGACTGCCTTATCCGATAAGCCGCTATCCGGCAGCCCATTACTCACTGGTCAAGCTGATGCCCAAAACGGGACGAAAACATCAACTCAGACGGCATATGAAACATATCTTTCACCCGATTGTCGGAGATACGAAGTACGGACGAGGAGAGCATAATCAACTCTTTAGAGAGAAGTTGGATTGTCATCGGTTGCTGTTACATGCATCTCGTTTGCGTTTTGTCCATCCACTTACC
>JACXUN010000246.1 GCA_014763905.1 Campylobacterales bacterium | reverse complement strand
ATATAGTAGATATTTTAGCTAAATTGTGGTTTTAAAGTGGTTATGCTGGAGTTTTTAGAGGTGGCCTAATATTACTTAATTATTATCGTAAATAAGGATAGTGTTTATGAATAAACTTGTATTATTAATCCATCGTATCATTTTCAATCTTGATCGTCTTGGGATACCGATAGTGCCAAAAATTTTTAAACATACTTTTTATAAGACTTCTCTTTGGGTGTCAAGTGGGTGAAAAAACAAAGTTTGGCAAAGGGGTTCAGCTTGGATACGGCGGACTCGGTATCGTTATACATGGTAAATCGGTGATCGGTGACAATGTTGTGATCGGTACGGGGGAACAATCGGTGGAACGAGTAAAAAAATCGACGTACCTGTTATTGGCGAGAACAGTATGATCTCAACGGGAGCAAAAATTATAGGTCCGATTCAAATAGGTAAAAACTGCGTCATAGGAGCCAATGCCGTTGTGCTGACTGATATTCCTGATAACTGTGTTGCCGTAGGCATTCCTGCTAAAATCATTAAAGAAAATATAGATATTTCAGATTATAGGTAGATTTAAACTTCCAAGATGGTAGCTCAGTTTAGCCGCAATCCGTCCGATCCGGGAGGCTGGAGTACACCCAATCCAATCGCCTACACCGAGGAGAATCTGGGGATCAACTATTTGGCTCAGCGTATAGCCAATTTCAGTGCGTATTTATCTGAGACTCATCATAAACCGGTCTTTTTACCCTATATCAGTATCGCAACGGCAACGTGGACAGATAGCAACAACGATGGGCAGTTAAGCGATGATGAAGTGGATAAAGAGGGGTGGAAACATATCCCCGATACGATCTACGGGGGATTGGATCAGCAGCGTGAACAACTTCACACCAATGGACTTTTCGGGTATCTACCGATGGCACTCTTTGATGATCCGCGGCATGATTACGGCGGTTATCAATACTTTATGCAAAATGAGTATCATTTGGGGCTGATTCAGACCGGAGCGGAGGATGAGACCGACAAATATATCTACGGAGATTTGGTGTTCAAAGGCAGTGTACTAGATTATATCTTCGGAGCCAATAATCCGTAGGGATTAGACTCCGAAATATAACTCTTTATAGAGATTAGTCGCATGACGGTCGGTCATACTGGCGATATAGTCGGCGACCACACGGTGGTGATTTTTGTTGGCTAACTCGATATGGTGATCGGTCGGCAGTAAGGTTTTGTCACTCATGAGAGCTTTGTAGAGTCCGGCGACGCACTGTTTCCCGAAGTACATATTTTTGGCGATCTTCTCATGGCGATAGAGTTTGGCAAAGAGTATCTTTTTGAGTTTTTTGAGTTCAGTTGCGATGGCGTTCGGATAGCTGATCGGTAGGGCTTCGGAAGCCGGTAGTCTGATAGCGTTTTGGTTGATCTCTGTGATCATTTTTTTATCCGAATGTTGCAGCAGTTCAAATACCAAGAAATTGATCAGTTTACTGACAAAGCGATAGCGGTAGATTTTATCCTGCCGAGAGATTCCCTCTGCCTGTACTTCGGCATCGATGATCTGCACGATCTCATTTTCCATGAGATCATTAAAGCTAATCAATCCATATTTGACCCCGTCATCAATATCATGGCTGATATAGGCAATCTCATCTGAAAAGTCAACGATGACCGCTTCGAGTGAAGGGTGATAATCCAACGCAAACTGCTCGATATGCCAATCGGTATAGAAACGCTTTTTATACGGATAGGAGTGTTTGATCAGCCCTTCGAGTGTGCCGTAGGTGAGGTTCAATCCTCTAAACTCTTTGTATCGGTTTTCCAACTGATGTACGGTTCTAAAGGATTGAAAGTTATGCTCAAATCCGTTTACAAATCCGTCTGCTTTGAGCAGCCGATCCAGCTCATCTCCGCCCACATGTCCAAACGGGGTATGACCCAGATCGTGAGAGAGTCCGATTACTTCTACGAGGGCTTCATTGATTCCGAGATGTTTGGCGAGACTGCGGGCGATTTGACTCACTTCGATCGAATGGGTCAAACGCGTCCGAAAATAGTCCCCGACATGATTGATAAACACCTGCGTTTTGTATTCGAGCCGTCGGAAACTGCTGGAGTGAATTACTCGGTCGCGATCACGAGAAAAGGGATCGCGAAAGTCATTAGAAACGGCATGGAAACGTTGATCTTTTTGCATGAAATAACCTTCTAAAGAGATAACATTCAATTATTAACCTGAGTTCGACGGGATATCATAGTCACAGCTTTACGAGGTTTTTTGTAGGCAAAGTCAAATTTTTGCGGGACTAACGAGTTAATTCAAAAA
>JACXUN010000245.1 GCA_014763905.1 Campylobacterales bacterium | reverse complement strand
TATCTTTGAAGTTTCGTAAGTATTTAAATCAAGGGAAAAACACTTGATTAACTCCCTGAATTTACCCTCTGAAATATGCGAACGATTGTAATACTTGTTTAATGCCCTTCTATTCATGCTTTAAGATACCTTTTTGGTTCTTAAAGTTTACCAGACCCAAACTTATATGGCTAGTAGGTCAGTACCTATTCTTGGGCAGATAACCGATATTTAATAATCTCGCTATAATTGCAATATCGTTTGCGTTTTCGCTTCACCCTTGAGCTTCTGAAGCGACCGCTTGTCCTCACCTCAACGACGAGGCTTAAAAACCCTAAGGAATTATATGTCATCGACATCCATCAAACGTCAAAATCACCGCATTCACCCCCTGCAATGCAACACACAAAGAGGGGCAAAAAGCCGAAGTTAAAGCACGCCATATTGATATAAAATTGCTCAAACCGAAAGATAAAGAACAAAAGGAGTACTATGGCTATCATTTCGATTGCATCAACCAAAGGGGGAGTGGGTAAAACATCACTTGCCTTTTCACTTGCCAAAGATTTACGGTATCGTTATGCCACCAATGATATGTCCGTAGCGCTCCAAAAATACAAAAATGCTCGCTATTATCCCAACAAAATCCCCCTATACCCCGATACGGTCTACGATTTCGGGGGGTTTGACGATCCACATTCCGAGGAGATTTTACGACAATCGGATATCATTATCCTACCGACAACCAACGATCAAAATTCGATCCTAAAAAGTCAGCTGTTTATTAAAAATTTCAGAGAAAAAACGATTCTCGTATTTGCCAATATGATCGAAAACCCTAATGATGCGATGATGATTCGTCAAAAAATTCACGAACATTTCCCAGGTCTAGCATTTACCTATCTGCGCCGGACAAAACTGTTGAAAAATGCGTTGGAAAGCGGACTGAGTGCAACTGAACTGTATGAGAGCAACAACCACTCCCAACACATCTATAAAAAAGCGTATGCAGAATACCTCAAAATACTCAATCTCTTTTTGGATGACGATCAAACAAGCGAGTAACTGAGCTTATTTACCTTTTACAAAAGTGTGTTCGATCAATACATAAACCAAATCATTTCGATACGACTCGTCGATCACCGTAAAATTATCTATTTTTCGTTGTGTCAGTACGGTAATCTGTTGATCCGTTTGCGTTTGGCTTGCCTGAGTATTTTTGGAGACAGAGGTGATAGAGCGGACATCACTTTTGAGCTGAGTGGCGATATCGTTGAGCGCTTTGGTTTTCGCCTCCAAAAAACTCTTCCCCGCCCCTACTCCATACACTTTGGTGGAAGTCATCATCGGATGTTCAAGGGCATATTGAGGAGGGGGCTCTTTGGGACGAAACCAATCAAAGAGCCAAAATCCATAAAGGGTTTGAGAACTTATCCACAACACCAACACAAATTTAATCATCACTTTACTCTCAATATCTCGGTAAAACGAGATCTCCCACTTCGATCACATTATTATGATCTTCGTCATCCATCACAATCCATGCGTAATTTTCCATGATCTGATTAGATACCGTTGCGGTACCGATCCTCACTTTGTTGGTTATGGTTTTAGCTTCGATTTCGTCTTTGAAAATCACCTCTTTGTAAAGAACCACTTTTTGAGACTCGTACAGCCCCTCATTTTTCCCCATATTGATCAGAAAAATCATCTCATCGCTATCTTTTACCGAGACTTTTTTGCTCACCACCAACCCCTCAGGAGCTACGTCGTTGGCAATCTGTTTGAAAATCCGATTTAGGTTATACTGAATCGATTCGACGTATCGATAGCGCTCGATTCCAGACCTATATTTTCCAGCTATCGAATAGGATGACTCATCATCCGAATGAAAATACTTTTTCTCACCACTAGGTGATGTTAATTCGCCGACCAACGCTGTTTGAAGTGTATATGTCCAATAGGGATCGGTGTAATAGCTTTCATCTTTGACGTAAGAGCCTTTATCGGTTTTAATCACCCGTTTACGCTCAATATACTGTGATGGGGTGAATTTTTGTCGGGAGCTGATGTTATGGAGCGTCAATTTGAGACGATACGAACCGTTCTGATCGAGTTTAAAGACCTGTTTTTCGTTATTGTATACCAAAAAATAGTCTTTTAATACACCATCGTAATCACCCCATTGTCCGCTATCTACGCCAATATTCGGGTTTAAAGAGGGTCTTTTGACTTTGAAATCGGCTTTCATCTCATCAATAATGCTCACCGATGAGACATCTTTGTACTGATAAAGGTCTATTTTCGTTTTTGTCCCACACCCTGCCCAAAAAAACAG
>JACXUN010000244.1 GCA_014763905.1 Campylobacterales bacterium | reverse complement strand
CTCATTTTGAGCAAAGTTGATAGAAGGCTTCTTCTCAAAGTAGGTATATCGGATCAAACCCGCCACCATATTAACCAGAAAGTTGATGGGGCTTCTGTGACTATGATATCCCGTCGAACTCAGGTTAATAGGACACAAATGTTCCGTTATTTTGAAAATATCCCATTAAAAGGACATTATGTCCCTTAAAATAAAACACTACACTATTTTCATATTGAAGTAATTTCGAGTAAAGCATTGAGTCGATAACAAAACGCGTAGGTCAGGTTCCCCTGATCCCGACAAAAATAGGCATACAACAACCCGACATAACAAATGGATATCCAATTGTTTATGGAACCATAAAACATTACGGTATATCAAACAGATATCGGGATCAGGGGAACCCGACCTACCGATTCAACTCACGACGAACAACTCACATGCGAAACCCCCGCAATATCAAAGAGTTCAGACGGCTTCCCTCGGTAGTACTTGTGTTCGATCTCCTCGGACTGTTCTTCATACGGGTTGTTCATCACCTCTTGCAACTCATAAATCAAGCTATAGTCTCCACGGTTGGCGTGTTGATACGCAGGAACCAATAGCCACTCACGCAGGGTGTATTTAGGGTTGACTGCTTTCATCTGAGCCGAAAGGGCTTCACGCAATTGGGGTGTCATCACATCGATGGAGGATTGCCACGATTCAAGCCACTGCGACCAACGTTCTAGCACTGTTTTATCTTGCATATCATTGTAAAAGCTCTTGGTGAGAGGTGTGATATCTTCGGGTATCGATGAGAGTTCACGGAAGAAGATGGTATAGTCCACCGAGGTCTCTATCATCAGCTTCATCAGCTCATTGAAAAGCGTCGCATCAAAGGCCTGTAATCCTAGCTTCGCCGTCCACATTGTTATCATGGCTCCTTGCATCACGCGAGGGAACTCATTTTCGATTTTTTCTAACGCCTCTTGTGCCTCTTGATTGGCGTTTAACAGTGGCTTAAGGGCTGAACAAAACATCCCAAAGTTACGTTCGGCAGCTTTGGGTTGATTGAGAAACGAGAAGTGTATCCCACCCCCTGTCCATGGCTGATAGCGTGGATCGAATTTATCGATAAAGCCAAAAGGACCATAATCCAGTGTAAAGCCCCCAACAGCCGTGTTGTCACTGTTGAAATTGCCTTGACAATACCCGACACGAATCCAGTTGGCGACCAGTGAGGTGAGCCGTTTGCGGAATGCTTCAGCCAGTAGCAGTACTTTTTCTTCGAGGGGTAAAAGCGGGTCAATCTCCTCACGGTATTCACGCTCGATAATATGCAAGACGATCTGTTCCAGCTCTTGCAGGGCGTTGGAGTGTTCGTTTTTACGGGCTCGACGACCAAAGAGTTCGAGTTGTCCCACACGCAGAAACGAAGGAGCCACCCGTGTGGTGATCGCCACGGCTTCTTCAATCATCACTTCAGGATCACGGGAATACGACCCGTTGGTAAACCATGGACGCTTGACCGTCTCTGTCGTAGAGGTATAGAGCGTCAACGAACGTGAGGTCGGTACACCCAAAGCATACATATGCTCCTGAGCCAAAAATTCACGCACACTCGAACGCAACACCGCCCGACCATCCGCACCCCGACAATAGGGTGTTCGTCCACCCCCTTTGAGCTGCATTTCCCAACGTTTGCCGTTGATAACCGCTTCCAAAATCGAGATCGCACGCCCATCACCGTATCCATTGCCCGTACCAAAGGGACACTGTTCGTAGTACTCCGTTCCATAGATAGACAACGCATAACCCGTCGCCCAACCCAGCTTCTGCATCGGTTCAGGCAATTCTGAACTCTCCCCGCTAAAGAGTCGCATAAACGGCTCAGAGGTTGCCAGAGTGTCCGAAAAACCCAGTTCACGGAAAAATCTCTGACTATGGGCAACGTATTTTGGATTTTGGATTGGGGTAGGCTTCACCGGAACAAAATGCCCACTAAAAACTTGTCGTGGGTAGTGATCTACACCGTCTTTTCTAGCCTGAGGGTCGGCTTTGAGTGTACGGGCTAGTGAATAGTCTGCCAAGGGTGCGAGATCATCGAGACTTTCTATAGTCGGTTTCATCAGTTGTCCTTTACACCCATTTGGTGATCCTTGTAAATGTTTTTAAAGTACTATTGTATGGAAGTTTGGTTTAGATTAAGGTTTGGCTATTGCATAATCTGGGTTCATTTAGCCCGATTGAAGCGACGAAACAGGTATAGCAGACGCACTTGACACTTTTCTTGCGATTCTACAGGATTATCCGAGTCAAATAAAGCAAACCAAAGAGTTTTTCTGCTAGAATTCGC
>JACXUN010000243.1 GCA_014763905.1 Campylobacterales bacterium | reverse complement strand
TTTTTGAATTAGCTTTAGCTAGTCCTGCAAAAATCTGCCTTACCTATGAAAAACCTCGTAAAACTGTGACTATAATACTCCGTCGAACTCAGGTTAGTAACAAGCTTTAGGGTGATAAAATTACATAAAAAATTATCGTAGGTGTGACCGTGTCACACGTCACGTCTCGGTTTAAATAATATGGGAGTTTCAAATATCCATTTATCAAAGATTTGGCTTTGACATGTGACGTGGTCACACCTACGGGGAAAAATAAAAATGACCAAACAAGAATACCAATCCAAAATAGACCTTTTAAAAAAATGGGCATATGCCTACTATGTGGATGATAATCCCATTGCAACCGATGATGAATACGACCGACTCTATCATGAAGTATTAGATTATGAAACCGCTTATCCCGATGAGACCGCAGAAGACTCTCCGACCAAACGGGTAGGAGGCGTAGTGCGGGATGAATTTTCTAAAGCTCAGCACATCAGACGGATGTGGAGTATGGAGGATGTCTTTAATACCATTGAAGTCCAAGAGTGGCTAGATCGCGTAAAGAAAAACGTCGGCAGTGTCGATTACTTCTGTGAACCGAAGTTTGACGGAGCCAGTATGAATCTGCTCTATGAAGGTGGTAAATTGGTAAGAGCCATTACCCGTGGAGACGGAGTTATCGGCGAAGAAGTAACCGATAATGTCCGCACGATTCGTTCAGTACCGCTGAGCATCGATTATCAAGGATTGATTGAAATTCGTGGTGAAGTGGTAATTCGTAAAGATGACTTTGAAGCGATTAATCGCGAGCGATTGCAAAATGATGAGCCTCCCTTTGCCAATCCACGTAATGCGGCAGCGGGGAGTTTACGACAGCTGGATAGTTCGATTACGGCGAAACGTCGTTTGGTCTTTTATCCGTGGGGATTGGGAGAAAACAGTTTATCTCAGACCAAACTCTCTGAAAAGATGGAGTTTATCTACTCTCTTGGCTTTTTGGAGCCTCCATACAGTCAAGAGTGTCAAACCATCGAAGAGATTGAGCAGTTTTATCAATTCATTATCTCTAAACGGGATGAGATTCCGATGATGATGGATGGATTGGTGATCAAGGTCGATGAGGTGGGAAAGCAGGAGAAGCTAGGGTATACCGTCAAAGTACCCAAATGGATGTGTGCCTATAAATTTCCAGCAGTCGAAAAGGTGACCAAAGTTCATGCCATTACCCTGCAAGTCGGACGAACCGGTGTCATTACCCCAGTAGCCGAAGTAGAGCCGGTGGATGTAGAGGGTGCGGTTATTACCCGGGCGACTTTGCATAATTTTGATGAGATTGAGCGTAAAGGGTTGAAAATCGGGGACAGTGTCATTTTGATTCGTTCGGGGGACGTGATCCCAAAAATTACCAAAGTATTGAGCGATAGAAGAACGGGTGAAGAGATTGCGATTGTCCGACCGATATCCTGTCCGACTTGCGGCAGCGAACTACTCGATGAGGGAACATTGATCAAGTGTCAAAACTTAGATTGTCCCGATAGAGTGGTTAACTCTATTATCCATTTCGCCAAAAAAGGGTGTATGAATATCGATGGACTTGGTTCCAAAATCGTTGAACTGTTGGTAAAAGAGGAGAAGATTCACGATATCTTGGGACTCTATCATCTCAAAGCTGAAGATTTAGAGGGCTTGGAAGGTTTTAAAGAGAAACGTATTCAAAAGTTGCTGGGAGCAATAGCTGATACCAAAGGGGTGCCGTTAGCCAAGTTGATTAATGCCATGGGAATTGAGCATATCGGAGAGGTGGCGAGTAAACAGATCGCTTTGGCATTTGGACTTGACTTGATCGATGCTACCGGTGAACAGCTCATTGAAATCGATGGTATTGGTGAAGAGATGGCGAACTCCTTTTTGGAGTTTATGCGGGTGAATCGGGAGTTTGTATTGAAGTTGTTCAAGGTCATCGAACCAACAGTTGAGCAGAAAGCGGTAGTCAGTGATAATCCGTTCAAAAACAAAACCGTGGTTTTGACCGGAACGATGTCGGTCAGTCGTGGAGAGATCAAAGAGATGTTGGAAAATCTTGGAGCCAAGGTAAGCGGTTCGGTGAGTAAAAAGACCGATTTTGTGGTTTATGGTGAGGATTCCGGGAGTAAGTATGAGAAGGCGGTGCAGTTGGGAGTTACAACCTTGACAGAAAATGAAATGCGAGATATGTTATAACCTGAGTTCGACGGGATATCATAGTCACAGCTTTACGAGGTTTTCTGTATGCTTCGCCAAATTTTTTTTGAATTAACTCGTTAGTCCCGCAAAAATTTGACTTTGCCTACAAAAAACCTCGTAA
>JACXUN010000242.1 GCA_014763905.1 Campylobacterales bacterium | reverse complement strand
TTTTATTTTTTGAAGATTGCCTATTTTTAGGCTTCCCCTCGGGTTTTACGAGGTTTCCCATAGACTGCGTTAGATTTTTTTGAATTAGCTTTAGCTAGTTCTGCAAAAATCTGCCTTACCTATGAAAAACCTCGTAAAACTGTGACTATAATACTCCGTCGAACTCAGGTTGATAAACAGTGTCAGGGAAAACGGCTTTAGGCTGTTGATTACAGCCTAAAAACATCCCTCCAAGAAGGGGGAGAGGGAGAAACGTCAGCTTACGCATTGCGGATAATCTTTTCGATGGTCGGTACGATCGATGGATCCTCCAACGTCGAAGTATCCTGCGTGATCGGTTCCCCTTTCACAATACTTCTCAAAATTCGTCGCATAATCTTACCTGATCGCGTTTTTGGCAGATCCGGCACAAACGCCATCGCATCACAAAGAGCAATCGCTCCGATCTCCTCTTTGATAATGTTATTGATCTCTTTCATCAATGCAAATTCATCGGTAACTTCATCCTTGTGCTCCATTGGTACTGATTTGAGTACCACATAAGCAAAGATACCTTCTCCCTTAATCTCATGCGGTTGTCCGACCACGGCAACTGCTGCAACGTTACTGTGTTTTTTAATCGCCGCTTCGACTTCCGCTGTTCCCATTCTATGTCCTGATACATTGATGACATCATCGGTTCGTCCGGTAATGGTAATGTATCCCTCTTCATCGACCATGGCTCCGTCTCCTGAGAAGTAGACCGGTTGTCCCTCTTTTTTACAATCTCCGAAGTAGGATTTCTTGAATCGTTCCGGATCACCCCAGATGGTTCTAATCATACTTGGCCACGGTTTGGTGATACACATAAACCCTTTTTCACCGATTGGGGTTGGGGTTCCGTCTTTTTCAATCACTTCGGCAATGATCCCCGGTAACGGGAAAGTGGCACATGCCGGTTTGATCGGGGTCGCTGCCGGAAGCGGTGATACGACGTGTCCGCCGGTTTCAGTCTGCCAGTAGGTATCGACAATCGAACAGTTGCTGTTTCCGACCTGCTCATAGTACCATTTCCATGCCGGTGGGTCAATCGGCTCGCCTACGGTTCCAAGGACTCTCAGTGAGCTGAGGTCATATTTACTCGGCTCATCTTCTCCGGTTTTGTGGAGGAGTCGAATGGCGGTTGGGGCGGTATAGAATTGGTTGATTTGATACTCTTCGACCATTCTCCAGCATCTTCCGGCATCTGGGAAGGTTGGAACTCCTTCAAACATGACCGTTGTGGCTCCGGCAGCAAGTGGTCCGTATACGATATAGGTATGTCCGGTAATCCATCCGATATCTGCCGTACACCAGTAGGTATCATTCTCTTTGACATCAAATACCCACTCCATGGTCATTTGAGCCCAGAGGATATATCCGGCTGAACTATGTTGTACCCCTTTTGGTTTTCCGGTTGATCCTGAAGTATATAGTAAGAACAATGGGTCTTCACTTTCCATCGGTTCGGCATCACATTTAGAAGATTGATTTTTAACTAACTCATTGTAAGAGTAGTCTCTTCCGGCTACCCAGTTAATATCTTCACCGTTTCGCTCGACGATACAGACTTTTTGGACACATTCACATCCGGTTTCAAGTGCTTTATCGACGACCGGTTTGAGCATATAGGGTTTACCTTTTCGGTAGGCTCCATCGGCAGTCACCACCAATTTGGCTTCAGCATCGATAATTCTGTCACGTAATGCTTCAGCTGAGAAGCCACCAAAGACGATGGAGTGAATCGCTCCAATCTTCGCACAGGCTAGCATGGTAACAGCGGCTTCCGGAATCATCGGCATATAGACGACGACGCGGTCACCTTTTTGGATACCGAATTCGTTTTTAAACATATTGGCGGTTTTATTGACTTCATACGCCAACTCACGGTAGGTCAAGATTCGCTGGTCACCGTTATCGCCCTCAAAGATAATGGCGGCTTTGTTTTTCTTGGTAGCGAGATGTCGATCGACACACTGATGGGCGACGTTCATCTCTCCGCCGCTAAACCACTTATAGAACGGGGCATTGCTCTCATCTAAAATCGTGTCGTACGGTTTAAACCAATCGATCTTCTCATCGGCAAACTTCGCCCAGGTTCCTTCGTAATCCTTTTCAAACTCGGCTACGAGAGCGTGGTAGGCTTCCATGTCCGGGATCGGGGAGTTTTGGAATTGGTCTGGGTTGGGGAAGAAAATATCTTTGTTCATTATTGTTCCTTTTTAACCTGAGTTCGACGGGATATCATAGTCACAGAAGCCTAAAAATAGGTAAGATTTGAAAAATCAAAATTCGTAGGACTAGCCGTAGCTAATTC
>JACXUN010000241.1 GCA_014763905.1 Campylobacterales bacterium | reverse complement strand
CGGTAACAGCGAAAGTAGCGGCACCGGCAGGTTCTAAGCCAGGGGACAAAGTCACCATTGACGTGCCGGATGGGGTATCGGCTGCTAAAACCGGAGCGGTAGATGAAAAGCTGATTGTAGTGGTGGTAGGAGATGATGGTTTTGTCCATGTTTCTATTATTCCTGAAGTATTTAGAAATCATACGGTTGTTGTAATCATCGTTAGAAAAATAGAAGCGTCTACAAACTAATTACAAACATGAACTATCGATATTTACCTCTAATATTGATAACACTCACCCTGCAAGGGGAGGAGCCAAAAGCGACTCCCTCTTTTCAGGGATTTAACGGTTTGGTCAATACCCCAAACAGTGAAGTGCTTCCAGAAGGCACCTTTGAGTTTCTCTATTCTAATCAAGTTGATAATTTTACCCCTAACAGTTCGACAGACTTTCGTGACCATAAAGAGCAGGGAAGTTACTTTCTTAATATGGGTGTATTGCCGAACTTAGATGCGAGCTTACGATATTCGCATGGAATTAACAATCTTACCAACAGTGACTATCTTTCTGACCGAATTATCAATGTGAAATACAAACTGCCTTTTATCCCTAATGATATAGCCAGTGTAGCATTAGGGATACAAGATATCGGCGGACGGGCTCCGCATCTTAGCAGTAAATACGGGGTGGTATCCAAAACTTTGGGTCCTATCCGTACCAGCTTGGGATATGCCAAGGGAACGGAAGAGGGAGCCTTGGACGGAGCCTTTGGAAGTGTGGAGTATCAGCCTCTCTCTTGGCTTCAGCTTGGAGGTGAGTATGATACCCGTGAATGGAACGGAGTCGTCAAAGCCGCCTATCCACTCAAAGTAAGTGATCAAACCGTCAACTTGGGGGTCATGGCAAAAAGCTCATTGGAGTATAACGATGTGTACTTCGGAGTTTATGCCAATATGCCGCTCAATGACAAAGGCTTACCGCTTGGTCTAAGCGGGCATAGTGCTAACTCAACTTCTTTCGAAAGTTTGGAACGTTTAGGTCTCAGCAATATCGTCTATCATCAAGAGGATGGGATGGTTTGGTTTGAGTATGAAAACACCCTCTATACTTGGAATGATATCGATGCACTCGGAGTTGTTTTGGGAGCCTTAGCCACTAAACATCCTGACAGCAATATCTTTGTCACCGTCAAAAAAGCCAATGTGGCACGATTCACCGTAAAGATAGAGAGTAATCCATATCAAACATTCTTAAAAACAGGTCAAGCGGTACCCAATCTCGTGACCTTTGAACACTATAGCTACAACAAAGGGGGTCAAACCGACTCTGACTGGTTGAAGCCTACTGTGACGGTGGCACCGGACTTTATTTTGATCGACGGGTCTGAGTATGGACATATGGATTATACGCTGGCACTGCAAACCGGTATGGCAATGCGTTTGGCAAAAGGAACCGTACTGAGCGGACGTTATAATGCTCCCGTTTCCATGAGCGACAACTTCAAACTCAACGGTATCTTTGACTATCGTAATCGTAATAAAACCACCTCTATCATCGATCAAGCTTTGATCTCCCAATACTTTCAGGTGGATTTCCCGATACCGTGGATGAACGTCGTGCAAGCCGGACTCTTTGACAAAGAGTTGGCGGGAGTCTCTTTTGAAAGTGCCATCAGTGACAGCAGCGGTAGACATCTTCTCATGGCGAAATTGGCACAACTAGATGATAAGTTGTATCAAGATATGGATCTCTACTGGGATAAAGAGCAGCGGGAAGAACGACTGCTTAGCTATCGGTACTATTATGATCGGCTAAACTCTGACTTTAAAATAACCGGTGGGGAGTTTCTTTATGGAGATCGGGGGGTGAGTTTTGGCTTTAAACGCTACTTCTCAGATATTACACTTCAATTAGATTTGGCTCACACCAAGCATGACCTGCGGGGAACCAATAACTTAGGAAGATTGACATTAAGTATACCGTTTGGACCACAAAAACGTCTCAAAACAGACTATGTTGATCTCAAAGGTGGAGATATTACTTACACCCGATATAAAACGTTAGTAGAGAAAGACAATTCTAGCAATATCGCTCAACCACATCACCTCAAAGAGGTTACCAATGACTTTACGTTAGAACAGTACTACTTAGACAAAGGACGTTTCCATCCGGCTTATATCGAAGCGAATTATAACCGATTGCGAAATGCTTATCTCAGAGAGGTGGAGTAGTACTCGGAACCGAGAATTTATCCTCGATAAATATATTAGATTTGGCTCGAATAAATTCGAGCCTCTTAACTCTTGATAATCCCTTTTACCCAGCTCTCCATCGCTTGATTGGCTTCCGGATTCGGAGCTTCTAGGAAACTGATCACAAATTTATCTAC